>CAZLPE010000183.1:0-5941 GCA_964561325.1 uncultured Flavipsychrobacter sp. | reverse complement strand
ATTTGGGGGTAAATCTGCTGATTCGGGTAAACAAATAGTTGTTTAAAATCCGTTTATCAATTCCCGAAATTTCTATTATTTTTACCTCAAAATCTTTTAACAATGGAATTTCCAGCTTCATTAAAATACACCAAGGATCACGAATGGATCAAGATAGAAGGCAACACCGCCACAATAGGAATCACTGATTTTGCACAGCATGAACTGGGCGATATAGTGTATGTGGATATAGACACAGTAGGCAAACCATTGAATGCCAATGATGTGTTTGGTACGGTTGAAGCTGTAAAAACGGTTTCCGACCTGTTTTTACCAATAGCGGGTGTGATCACGGAAGTAAATAGCGGCCTCGAAGCGCACCCTGAAAACGTGAACAACGATCCCTATGGCGCTGGATGGATGGTGAAAATGGATGTAAACAATGTTGCAGACGCCGATGGTTTGCTGGATGCAGCAGCCTACAAGGCGCTGATAGGCGAATAATGCGCAGGATATTTTATCCCGACTCTCCTTATAAAACAAAAGCAAGGTATGCAGCATGGCTGTGGACCTTGCTTTTGTTTATTGGTTGCCTTACGCCGGGCAAACAAATACCGCATGTAGCTATTCCATTTATAGACAAATGGACGCACTTTGTATTGTTTGGCGGGTTTAGTTTTTTATGGCTTTGTGCGCGCCCTGAGCGCACAGCAGTGCGGCTTACTTCTTTATTTATCACTTCTGTTTTTGTAGGCGCCCTCATAGAGGTTTTACAAGGAACAATAGTATCGCTTGGCCGCAGCATGGAACTAATGGATGGCATAGCCGACGCAGTGGGCGGCGCAATGGGTATAGCCCTGTTTTGCGGCCTGGCGGCTATTTTCAGCAGGTAATGCACTACCATGCCGGGCCCAACATTTGAACCTTATTGAAGGCGGCATCTACTGCCTCACACTTCTTCTACGGAGCATGTTTTGATATACCTTTACAACTGTACTATTATCGTTGTACGATATCTTAAAAAGGACTACTAAAATGAAAGAAATAGGCGGCTATTACGAAATTGAATATTCGAACATCGAATTAGGCGGTCTTCATTCCTCGGCGCTATTGCTCAATTCGGGCAGGTATGCACTGGAGTATATATTGCGCGCCAACAATTATAAGCGCATATATGTACCCTACTATATTTGCGATGTAATCTTCGAACCTATAACCGCCTGTGGGGTTGAGTATGAGTTCTACTTTGTAAATGAGCAAATGGAGCCTGTACACCTGCCGGATGTAAAAGAAAATGAGGCTTTTTTATACCTGAATAATTTCGGGTTTAAGAATGAGTATATACAGAAGCTTGCCACAAAAGTTAAGAACCTTATTGTAGACAACTGTCAGGCATTATTTGCACCGCCTGTTGCCGGCGTCGACACCTTTTATTCGCTTCGCAAATTTGCCGGAGTTCCCGATGGCGCTTTTTTATATTCTAATAAGCTACTTGACGCAGAATTGCAGCCTTACGATTGCACACATACTACCGACCACCTTTACAGCCGAGGTAATGTATCGCCCAATGCCGGCTTTATGCAGTTTAGAAACAATGAGCAAAAACTATCGGGTATTGGTATGGGACAGATGTCGGCCACTACACGAAAATTTCTGAACACCTACGATTTTGAAAAAAACAAACTGGCGCGCGACAGCAACTTTTTGTACTTACACCATGCGCTTGGCCGCCACAACGAATACCGGGCAATGGGTATAGATTCGGTATGCGGCCCCCTATTCTATCCGCTGCTTACCCCTTCTACAACTTTGAAACAACAGCTCATTGCCAATAAAATATATGTGAGCACGGTTTTCCCGGCTATACATAATGCAGTACCTGAGGATAGTTATGAAAACTACCTATCACATCAACTTATCAGACTGCCAATAGATCAGCGCTATAGCTTAGCCGATATGGCCCATATGGCAAGAATTGTAAAACAGCATTTGGATATTAGCCTTTAACTTTCTGCAACAATATAAAACAACACCGTTATGCCCTGTTAGGGGCTGCCCTGTTTGTAGCAATAATCTAAAAAATGTGGTCGTGCCCGTATGGAGCTACTCATGCGCGAATAAGATTGCCTTATACTAAGCCCGTGGTCGATAGGTTGTTTTTCTACAAACGGGATAGCCTCTGAGTCGGAGCGGGTCTCGCCCATCGAGTCATACACCCCCACATTCGCAGGTCTGAAGACCTGCCTCCGTACCATTCTTAGTCGGAAGACTAAGAACATCGGGCATCGTAGGTAAAATGAAACAAACGCATATCGGCATCCCATGCACATAGTGGCTGCCCAGCACCCTCTACCAGCATGTATTGTGTGCCGCTGTCGAGGCTCACTTGCCGCACCACCGATTTCAGCATATTATAGCTATACACATGGGGCATAAGCCCACGGGCATCGTGCACCGCCATGCGGTTGCCCAGTATGTCCAGCACCACATAACTCTCGTAATACAGGTCGTCCCAGTCGGGCGGAGATACTTCGGGTAGGCGGTTTTTGGTAAACGCAAGCTGATATTTACGGTAAGGAATGCAAATCCCCATTGTATGTCAAAGAACTTCAACTATACCACATTCGCCAGCCTGATGACTTGCTGGCACCACGCCGTAGTTTCCGCGCTTTCGACGCTAAAGATTACGGTGAACGAGTTTGAATTTTACTTATAGAAGACTATAATGAACATGCATAAGTTCATAATATATATGAAGTATTTTATATTTATAATTATTACCTGCAATATATAATGCCATCGAAAGATATATATTCTTTATTTGTTTTGCACATCTCAATTGAGTAACCTTCAACATATGGTTGATTCTCAAGCAATAGTTCCTTCTTCTCGAAATTACCTGTAACACTGTTGAGTAATCTCAGATATATATCCCCTTTGTTATTGTGTTTTTTTTCTGCTGCTGCACTGTACAATTTACCATTGTAAGTAAACAATGAGTGAACTTCGGCTTTGTTTTCCCAAATAAACTCTCCATTTCCACTCAAACAAACCACTCTTTTTTCATCATTTATATAATAATTATTATTATATAGTTTTATCTCTTTAATCTTCCCATAGTTTTCTAATACATTTATTTCATTAATTACATCTCCATTTTCGAAATTAATTTTAAATAACATTGTTTTTGACCCATACGCAAATATGCTCAAGGTATTGTCGTTCAAAAAAATTGCATTGATTTCATGGAGAGTAATTTTTCTTGACCATTTTAAAGTCTTTAAATCAGATGCATACCTTTGTACCAGCCCCTCACATTCATATGATTGATTTGAACCGTCAATTGATGGTGCTGTAATTCCCGAAGTAACAAAATCGCCATCGAAAATGCCATATACCATTGAAGGAGTAAGTCCAAGATTGTCCTGAGGCAAAATTTCGTTATAAAGGACAAGGTTTTCGTTGTCAAACTTATATATGCCTATGCCTCTCATGCCACCTAATACAACAAAATTATTCAGTACGTCAACTTTATCGGCAAAACTTCTCCTCAATATTTGTTTGAATGCGCCATTTGATGTGTTTAGCATATATATTTCTCCAGTTGAGCCATCAACAAAAAATGCAGTAGTAGAATCATAGACTGCAAAATCAAGATTACCTGACGGTCTAGTGTGAAAACGTTGTACAATACCATTGTTTAACCTGTTATCTACCACAAAAATATTTCGACTTATGGAATCCAAGGTGGATGTCATATAATATATTGTATTGCTTTTGACTTTCACTTTTGTGCAAATAAAACTGTCCAAATACAAGTGTTTTTTTGACTCGTCCGACAATACTACAATTTCCTTTTTTGTCATAATAATATTAGGATTAGTGCACGAACAAAGCAAGAGCAACCAAAATGCATGAAATTTATTAATCATTTTCTATTCAATAATTTATTATAAATATAATTAATTGATTTGTTTGACCTATTAAACTCGTTGTAGTGACGTGGTATCTGGAAATTATTGAATTGACTCATAGCATACTGCCCGTCCTTAGGATGAAGCATCAAAAATGGCACAACTGTTCTAGCAGTTACACCCTAGTCATTGTTTTTACTGAAATGGGAATCCATAAAATCGCTAAAAGCAGGAATGTATCCCGTTGCTGCCATGGCCACAGAATACCCAAGAAGTCCTTCTTTACGAACCATAGCATCAATCTGCTTGATCGCAATTGGATTATTTGTAGCAGCTACAAGATAGGCAGGGTAAGCCACTTTAGATCCTTGCTCATTCTTAATAAAATCAAAATCATACCTCACAGCTTCTGCTCCTTTTAAAGGAACTTTGGAATCCTTCCCATACAAAAGGTCATTGTATTTTGTAATTGCATAACCTGCAATTTTTACATTTAGTTCTTTAAGAAGGTCTTTTGTGGATTCGTTCAAGTCTGCTATTTCCCAATTGCCTGTTGTTATGGACCCTTCCTGAAAGGCATCTGCCAAATCGTTTACAAGCATTACGGCACCTCGTCCCCACATAATTTCATGTCCTTTTGCCTCCGAGTGGCTTTGCGCCCATAGGTAATAGTCTCTGATTTCAGCGAATGGTTTTAATTCATTCTTTGATTCATTCCTTGTAATGTATTCGGCGGCATTATTCCAAACTGGCGTTCTGTTTACTCTATCACTTGTTAGCCAATTCCCTTGTGTCCCCATTTGATGATAAGGTAAAATTTCTTTACTTCTCCCCTGCTCGTTCATTTGCGTTTGATACTCCTTGTAATTCTTATATTCTCTTTGCCCATCGTTATCTACAAGCTTTATAGGATTATCAAAGCAGTAACGATATGGAGACCAAGTTGGTGTTTCGCTGCTCTTAGGGTCTACTGCAGCCCATCGCGCCAGCCACGGTATATAATACCGCGCACCATGGTAGTTAAAGCCAGTCTCTTCATCACGCTCCTTACCGGCATAGCGGTAGCGTTTTAGTGATACCTCCGCACCGCTGCGCCCACACTGGAAGCTGGTATTGCCATAGGGGTAGTACTCCTCGTAGCTTATTATAGCTGCACTTACATCTAATTCCAGCGATGCGGTACTTAAATGGTTGCTAAACTGGTAGCGCAATAGCTGCACCTCCCCACTACCATGTGGCACGATTATGGGGGTGTCTATAAAGGCTACGCGGTTTGTGCCATCCATTATATGCAAGGTTTCGCGTTCTAAAGATACCATACTTGTGCCGGTTTTGTACTCGAGGTACAGCTCCCATTGCAAAAAATACTTCCGCATCTTGGTGGTGGTGTTGTTGGTGTTTACCACTGTTTTGCGCACACGCTGGCCGGCATAGTCGTACTGGTAGTAGCTGGTTATATCGCCACTGGCATCTACCACCACCTCAAGGCGGTTTTCATCATTGTACGCCATGCCGGTAAGGTGGTTCAAACCGGTTACCATATTGCCGCGGGCATCGTAGGTGTAGGTTTCTGTACCGGTGGTATCGCTGCCTATGCTGTTGCCTGTCAGGCGGTTGCTGGCTGTGTCTATATCAAAGTTTCGGGTCCAGTTGCCTGTACCGCCAGTGGTGGTGTGCTTCATTTGCAGCATATTGCCTACCTCGTCGTATTCGTAATACTGTATGTACCTGCGCATGGCGCTGGCATCGGCGGTTAGCGGGGCTATCCCTATTCTTGCAGTGTCATTGTAGCTTGTGGCTACATTGCCTCCCGCATGTTCCCGGCCTTTTGCCTGTATGAGGCAGTATAGGGCATCGTAGGTATAATAGTTGGCTGCGCTGGCTACCGCGTTGTCGTAATATACATTTTGTTGGGTTATAATCACAAGGGGGCAAAGAAATTGACAAATGTAAAAACCCTCCCAACAAAGACTGCCGGGAGGGTTTTACATTAATGCGCACAAATGCTATTATTTTGCAATCTGCAATTTGCCGCTGTAGTTGATATT
>CAZLPE010000182.1:0-6002 GCA_964561325.1 uncultured Flavipsychrobacter sp. | reverse complement strand
ATGTCAAAGAAAGCAATCCTCATTATTATGGATGGCTGGGGCCATGGTCAGGTACCTGCCGCCGATGCAATAGCCAATGCCAACGTTCCGTTTGTGCAATCGCTCTACGCTAAATACCCAAACACTGAACTCATAACCTGCGGCGAAGCTGTAGGGCTACCCGACGGGCAGATGGGCAACTCGGAAGTGGGGCATCTGAACATTGGCGCTGGGCGCATTGTGTATCAGGAGTTGCAGCGCATCAACGTAGCCATACGCGAAGGCGAATTGGAAAGCAGCGCCGTGCTGAATGCGGCCTTTGAGGCGGCAAAACTGCCCGGCAAGACATTGCATTTTATGGGGCTGGTAAGCGATGGCGGCGTGCATTCGCACATCAATCATATCAAAGCATTGTGCACTCTTGCGCAAAAGAACAATATCCCAAATGTTGCGGTTCATGCATTTACAGACGGTCGCGATTGCGACCCAAAGAGCGGACTGGGCTTTGTGACTGATTTGCTGGCGCACACGCAACAAACGGGGTGCAAGCTGGCGTCGGTAACAGGCAGGTTTTATGCCATGGACAGAGATAAGCGTTGGGAGCGTGTAAAGGTGGCTTACGATGCCCTGACTAAAGGCGTGGGCGCAGCTACCAGCGATCCGCTGGCGGCAATAGCAGCGGAGTATAACAACGGTATTACGGATGAGTTTTTGAAGCCCATAATTGTGTGCGACGCCACTGGCGCTCCACTGGCAACTATCAAGGAAGGGGATGTAGTGGTATGTTTCAATTTCAGAACCGACCGATGCCGCGAAATAACCGTAGCCCTTACACAAACCTCATTTCCGGAGCAGGATATGCAGCCGCTGGATCTGCACTATGTAACCATGACGGAGTACGATAAGAGTTATAAAGGCGTTGGCGTTATTTTTAAAAATACCGACCTTACCAATACCATGGGCGAGGTACTGGAAGCTAACGGCAAGACGCAAATACGCATTGCTGAAACTGAAAAATATCCGCACGTAACCTTTTTCTTCTCGGGCGGGCGCGAACAGCCATTTGAGGGCGAACGCCGCATTATGGCCCCGTCGCCAAGGACAGTTGCCACTTACGACCTGAAACCTGAAATGAGCGCACACGAGCTTACCGAGGCTATACTGCCGGAGATAAGCGCGCAAAGCGCCGATTTTATATGTCTCAATTTTGCTAATGCCGATATGGTTGGCCACACCGGCGTATGGGATGCAGTGGTAAAAGCCGTAGAAACTGTAGATAGTTGCGTGGCGCAAATAACGCCGCTGGCGCTGGAAAACGGCTATGCAGTGTTTCTTACTGCCGACCACGGCAATGCCGACTATCTGATAAATGAAGATGGAACGCCCAATACAGCGCATACGCTGAATCCGGTGCCTTTGTTCCTGATATCGAACGACTACAAGGGCGGGCTGAAGCCCGGTAAGTTGGGCGATCTTGCGCCAACAATATTGAACTATATGGGTATTACTCCGCCGCCAGAAATGACAGGTGAAATACTTACAGATAAATAATTGTTTGTATTTAATGGTTTGAATCAGGGGATGCTCAAAAAGGCGTCCCCTAATTTTTTTCAGATTGTTTCTATCGCTGAGTATATCGTTAGGGCGCTATCGTTGTAGTCAAAACGTTAGGTGATTCTATGATAATCAACAAATTATATTGATGCTACAACAGGTGAATTGCGGTTTTTTCGTGACTAAGAAATGACAATAGTAAAAAGCACATTATTGCTTTGAGCGAAAGGATGGGTAAATACCGTTTTTTCTTTTTCAAAACAATATTCTATTATTGCACAGGGTTGCGCTGAATTTAGGCAACCAAAACAGCATATTTTACGGATGGCCAAACATTTACTGATTGTGGAGTCGCCTGCCAAGGCTAAGACTATTGAGAAGATACTGGGTAGCGATTTTGAAGTGAAGTCTTGCTATGGGCATATCCGCGACCTGGAAAAAGAGGATATGGGCATAGACCTGAAAAACGGATACAAGCCCAAGTATATAATATCTGAAGACAAACAGAAAGTTGTTAAGGAACTAAAGTCGCTGGCAAAAAAATCTGATGATGTATGGCTGGCAACCGATGAGGACCGCGAGGGAGAGGCTATATCATGGCATTTGTGCGAGGTGCTCGATTTGAATCCGTATACTACCAAGCGTATTGTTTTTCACGAGATCACCAAGCCCGCTATTCAAAAGGCTGTGCAGAATCCCAGATTTGTAAATATGGATCTGGTAAATGCGCAACAAGCCCGGCGCATATTGGACAGGATAGTGGGTTTTGAGCTTTCGCCGGTATTGTGGCGGAAAATGAGCATGCGCAATAACTTATCGGCGGGCAGGGTGCAGAGCGTAGCGGTGCGGCTGATAGTGGAGCGCGAGCGCGACATAACAAAATTTAAGGTGGTGAGCAGCTACAAGGTGGAAGCCTTTTTTAGCGCCGACGATATAAATAAGAAGAAAGTAACCTTTAAAGCGGACGGCCCCGATAAGATAAATGACGGAGCCGGCGCAATGAAATATCTGGAGCAATGCGTAGGCGCGAGCTATGTGGTTCGCGATGTGCAAGTGAAGCCGGGCAAGAAAACGCCATCGGCGCCGTTTACAACATCTACATTGCAGCAGGAGGCAAGCCGTAAGCTGGGTTATTCGGTATCTAAAACAATGCTACTGGCGCAAAAGCTATACGAAACAGGGCGCATTACCTATATGAGAACCGATTCGGTAAATCTGTCGGATACGGCTATAGATGGCGCACGTATGGCTATCACGGCACAGTTTGGCGAAAAATACCATCAGCAGCGTGTATTCAAGAATAAAAATGAATCGGCGCAGGAAGCCCACGAAGCCATACGGCCAACCGATATGATGACCAGCTCTATTAGCGACGCTGAAACAGGCAGACTATACGAGCTGATATGGAAACGCACAATGGCTTGCCAGATGGCCGATGCGGTATTGGAAAGAACTATTGCAAAAATCAATGTGTCTACCCAACAAGATCCTTTGACCGCAACTGGCGAAGTTTTGCGTTTCGATGGTTTTCTGAAGGTATATAGCGAAGGCAGGGACGACGAAGATGGCGATGTAGAAAACGAAGGCATGCTGCCTCCGCTGGTTGCAGGCCAGGTACTGGATATGCAGCGTATGCAGGCAACAGAACGCTTTACGCGGCCGGCGCCAAGGTATACGGAAGCATCGCTGGTAAAGAAGCTGGAGGAATTGGGCATTGGCCGTCCGTCGACCTATGCGCCAACCATTAGCACCGTGCAAGCGCGCGGATATGTGGAAAAGCGTGATAAAGAAGGCGTAAAGCGCGAATACCAGATACTGACGTTGCAAAAAGATAATATCAGCAAGACATCGTCGAGCGAGAATATTGGCGCAGAAAAGGCAAAACTGTTTCCTACAGATTTAGGTATGGTAGTAACCGACTTTCTGAAAGATAATTTTGAGAAAGTAATGGACTTTGATTTCACAGCGAAAATTGAAGCCGAGTTTGACCGTATAGCCGAAGGCAAGCAGCAATGGAATAAAATGATAGACGATTTCTATCATCCGTTTCACGATAGCGTGTCGCACACTATAGAAAACGCTGTTCGCGCAAAAGGCGAACATGAATTGGGCGTAGACCCGACAAGCGGCAAGCCCGTTTTTGCGCGTTTAGGCCGTTTTGGGCCAATGGTGCAGATAGGCGTTGCCGAGGGTGAAGAAAAGCCAAGATTTGCAAAACTACGCACCAACCAGAGTATAGAAACAATAACGCTGGACGAGGCGCTGGAACTGTTCAGATTGCCGCGAAACATTGGCAAATTTGAAGGAGAAGACGTTGCCGTAAATATTGGTCGCTTTGGCCCTTATGCGCAGCACGCCAAACAGTTTTATTCCCTGAAAAAAGACATGGATCCATACACTGTGGAGCTGGACCAGGTAGCCCCGCTGATAGAGGAGAAAAGACAGTCGAAACTGGAAGGTGAAATAAAGGTTTTTGAAAAGGAAAAAATACGCATACTGAAGGGCCCATATGGTCCGTATATAAAGCAAGGATTGCGCAACTACAAGATACCAAAAGAGAAGGCCGAAACTGCCGCTGCGCTAACTATAGAAGAAGTAAAAGCTATTATAGAAGAGGGCAAGGCAAATCCGCCGAAGAAAGCAAGAGCGAAGAAATAGTAATATAGCAGATAGTGATGGGTGTGTGGGGAAATGAAATGAGCAGGCGATAGCCGTACAACAGGCGCAGCAGCAGTCAGCAAACAACCGTAAGGTTTGCGCTGGCGGGAGCAGCGCCTGTTTTCTTTTTGGCAAGCCGGCAATAGGGAGTTGTTATTTATTTATCCACACAGCGCAGAGGCTGCAATTTTTTGGTCGTTTCGTTTTCTACTTTTGTTGGGCGGTGTGTCGTGCGGTTAATTAATAAATTATCAAAACCTTATTTTCATATCAAACATGCAATCAAATAAAGAAGTTGCTGCCCTTTTAAGGTTGATCGACGATCCGGATGCGGAGGTGTACGACACCGTAGCCAGCAAGCTGTTGCACTTTGGTAAGGATATAATACCGAGTCTGGAGCAGCTATGGGAGGTGACCGAGGATGAAGAGGTTCAGGAGCGGATTGAGGCGTTGATTCACCGGGTGCATTACAATGAGCTGCAGCACGATTTTTTTGAATGGAGCAGGGCCGATAATCCCGAACTGCTGCGCGGCGCTATATTGCTGGCTCGTTATGCCACCCCCGATTTGTCGGTGCCGCCGCTGCTTGCGCGTTTCGATCAGATCAAGAAAAATGTATGGCTCGAACTGAATAACTACATGACCCCGCTGGAGCAGGTGCATGTGCTCAATACTATTTTGTACAATTATTACAACCTAAAAGGGCACGAATTAACCGTGCGCGAGCCCAAGCATTTTTTTATCAACGAATTGCTCGATACGCGGCAGGGTAACCCCTATTCGCTGGGTATACTGTATCTGGCGCTGAGCGAGATGCTGGACATACCGGTATTTGCGGTAGAGATTCCACGACAGTTTTTGTTTGCCTACATTGATACGCTGCACGATTTTTACAGTAATAAGCCCGAGGGTGTGCAGCATATACAGTTTTATGTAGATCCGTTGAGCGGTATGGTATATGTGCAACGCGACATAGATGTGTACCTGAAAAAGATAAACGCCCTCGACCGCCAACGCAAAATAATACCGCTAAAAAGCAAACGCATCATTTATAAAATGATGGAAGAATTGTGCCTTTGCTACAGGTATCGCCGCGAAGACGCCAAAGCAGATGAGATAGAACAGCTAATGAAAATGCTGGTGAGCGAGTAGTAGTCTGGCTGGTTGAAGTGTGCATGCAGCGGTTACTAATCTCTATTTAAAGATGCAACCTATCTGAAACGGTCCAGCTAATAAGCAGGTATATAGTCTACTTATTCAGCATTATTGTTCCCTTCCATGTTGGTTTCGGGTGAGGTAATAGTGTAGCTATAGTAGCCGGCCGGCTGGCGTAACGAAATGGGAACCGCAGTACCTGTTGGCGCAGAGGCGCCGAATACAAGCGTTCCGGCTACATTGTACACGCATATTGTTACAGATTGACTTCCGATTGATGCAGGTATCATTATTTTGAAATCACCGTCGCTTGGGTTGGGGTAGGCAATTAGGGCAGGTTGTAGCGCTGCGCCTATAACAGCCGTTGGTTGGGTAATACGCCTTATAGCATGGTTGTTGTAGTCGGCTACTAAAATATCTCCTGCGGCATTTACGGCCACTCCATTTGGGTTTTTCAACTGCGCCGAGGCGGCATTTCCCCCGTCGCCGCCATAGCCTGGCAGGCCAGCGCCTGCCAGCGTAGTTATTTGCCCGGTATTGGTTACCGCTCTGATCCGGTGGTTCCAGGCATCGGCTATATACAGTGTTCCCAGCGCGTCTACCGCTATACCTATCGGTTCGTATAGTTGTGCGTCTGTTGCCGGTCCGAAGTCGCC
>CAZLPE010000181.1:0-6014 GCA_964561325.1 uncultured Flavipsychrobacter sp. | reverse complement strand
GGCATACGACATATCGGGCAAGCTCTACAGCAACTACCCTTACAATAGCAAAATCAGGAATACCTACGTTGACCAGTTGCTTGGTTCGGGTCGTCAGTACATGGCGGCAGACAAACTGGACAGCGCTTTGATTGAATTCTACCGCGGATTGGCGGTAGCGCCTAACGATACTATGCCATTGTTTTATACAATAAATGTGTTGATAGCTCAGCAAACCTACGACACTGCCCTGGCATTGGTGGAAAGAGGCAGAAGACTGTACCCCAACAATCCTTTCTTCCTGATGAAGCGCGCGGTGATTTATGAAAACCAGCTCAACTGGAACGATGCATGGAGAGCGGCCGATACGCTGTCGCGAATGACGCAAGACCCAAAACATTTAGACTATGCCCGCTACCTTTACAGTCGCCGCCTCAAAAATGAAATTGGTATTTTCTATCTGCGCTCGCGCATAATGGACACTTCAAAAGATCAGTTTAATAGTATTGGCACGGTGCAATATTCTCGCAGATGGAGACGCGGCACCATAACCGGACGCTTCAACTATGCCGGTCGTTTTATAGGAATCGGTTATCAGTTCGAAGCCGAAACTTATTACAACCACAGTCCTGCATGGTATTCATTTGCGGTAGCAGCCTATTCGCCCACCACGATTATTTTCCCTAAGCTACGCCTAGGCTATTCTCTTAATCATGCATTTAGAAAAGGTTATGAAGCGGAGGTAGGTATACGCTACCTTCAGGCGGATAGCGGTACAATATTATCGGGTCTTGTGGGTGTGGGCCGAGAGATAAACGATTTCTATTTTAACCTGAAAGGTTATGTAATGAATCTTACCCGAGTCGACAACTCTACGGGGTTGTATTATGCTGGTGTGCTTACCGGTAGATTTTACCTGAACAACCGCACAGAGTATTTTTCTGCTGTAGCCGGATATGGTACTGCGCCCGACGACTTCAGTCTTAACTACAATCTTACCCGATCGCTTTCTTACAGCACAGTAAGCGTAGGCGCGGGATATACCAAGGTGCTGCAATACCGCACTTCTATTGGCATATTCGGATCGTGGTACAATGTTAAAACCGGCTTAGACAGGGCTGAAAGAGAAACATTCCGTAACCAATACGACATTTACCTAACACTGCTCAGAAGATTCTAAATATCTATTTGCGATACAAAAGTCCGGATAGCTATCCGGACTTTTGCTTTTTTAATAGTACAGCACGTATTTAACCAATGATTAATACAGCCTAATCGATTAGGTAGTGCGCCTAAACACGTCTCGTTTTACAATTCCCTGACAATTTGCCGGATGTTGTCAGTTCTAAATCATTGGCGTTAAATTAGTTTTGCAATCCATTATTTTATTATGAAGCTATCTTTTGTAGGGCTGCCAAAGTTGATGGCGGCAATTTTTATTTTTTCAGGTATATCAGGTCGCGCACAGGATGCAAAAACGCTTGCCTATCCCGACGAAAAACACTTTAAAAATATAAGGCAACTTACCAACGGAGGCGACAATGCCGAGGCGTATTTTGGTTTCGATAACGATCATGTCACTTTTCAACGTACTAACCCAGCCGAAGGAATAGATTGCGACCAGATATTTTACGGCACACTTCCTAAAAAGACCGGCGAGAAATTTAAATACAAAAGAGTAAGCACTGGCAAAGGACGCACTACCTGCGCCTACCTTATGCCCGACCGCAAACACCTGCTCTACGCATCTACGCATCTTACCACAGATACTTGTCCGCCTACGCCAGACAGAAATGTAATCAAGAAGTATGTTTGGCCTATTTATAGCAGCTACGATATATTTGTTGCCGACTTCAATGGCAAAATAACCAAAAGGCTGACCAAAACGCCGGGATATGATGCCGAAGCCACAATATCGCCCGACGGCAAGAAAATAGTATTTACAAGTATGCGCAATGGCGATATAGACTTGTATACCATGAACATAGACGGCACAAACGTAAAGCAAATAACCAATACGCTTGGCTACGATGGCGGAGCTTGTTTCTCGCCCGATAGTAAGAAAATTGTTTGGCGTGCATCTCGTCCTGAGTCCGACGAAGCAGCTAAAGAATATAAAGATCTACTCGCACAAGGTTTGGTGATGCCCACAAAAATGGAGCTGTTTGTAGCTAATGCCGATGGCACAGACGCTCGTCAGGTAACCAAATTAGGCAAAGCCAACTGGGCGCCCGCGTTTATGCCAGACGGTAAGCGACTGATATTTGCTTCAAACCATACCACCGAGCGTGGATTCCCATTTAATCTGTACATAGTGAATATAGACGGCACAGGATTGGAGCGCATATCAAACGATAAGAGTTTTGACGCCTTCCCAATGTTCTCGCCCGATGGCAAAAAATTAATATTTAGTTCTAACCGCAATAACAACGGCGGGCACGACACCAATGTGTTTATTTGCGACTGGGTCGATTAATCAATTGCAGAACGTTCAATTAAATATATAAGCCCTTCGCACAGAGGGGCTTATTATTTTCACATCGGCAAGTATCATCAATAACAATATAGCCCGTAAAGAAATTGATAACAGCCGTCTTGTTTTTTGCTTTATAGTGGGTAGTTTGGTAAATTTGCAAGGCGTAAATGAAAATAATAGCATGATAGATATAAAGGTTCCTACGGTAGGCGAATCGATAAGCGAAGTAAGTCTGGTAAAATGGCTGAAAAAAGAAGGCGATTATGTAAACAGAGACGAAATATTATGTGAACTGGAATCAGAGAAAGCCACGTTTGAACTGAATGCAGAGCAGGCAGGTATACTACATATAGTAGCCGCAGAAGGCGCTACGCTGGCCATTGGTGATTTGGCCTGCTCTATAGACGAAACCGCCGCAAAACCCGAAGGCGTTCCAGCGCCAGCCCCTGCTGCCGCTCCGGCCGCAAAAGCTTCGGCTCCGGCAGTTACTCCGGTTGCCGCCGTTTCTACAGCGCCCTCTGATGTAAAAGCCACTCCGGTTGCTCAGGCAATTATGAGCGAAAAACAGGTAAAACCCACCGAAGTAAAAGGATCGGGCAGCCTGGGCAGAATTATGAAACAAGACGTGTTGCAGGCGCTTACCAACCCCGGCCGCAAGGGCGGCGATGAGGCTTTTAGCCGCAATACAAAACCTGAGAAAATGAGCAATCTGCGCAAAACAGTATCGCGCAGACTTGTGGAAGCCAAGAACAGTACGGCAATGCTTACTACCTTTAATGAGGTAGACATGACCCGTATCATGGAGGTGCGCAAGGAATATAAAGATACTTTTAAAGAATCGCATGGCGTAAATCTCGGCTTCATGTCGTTTTTTGCAAAAGCTTGCTGCATAGCCCTGCAAGAATGGCCGGCAGTAAACGCCTATATAGATGGCGACAACATACTGTACCACGACTATTGCGATATTTCTATAGCAGTATCAGCGCCCAAGGGACTGGTAGTGCCGGTGATACGCAATGCGGAAAGCATGAGTATGGCCGATATAGAAAAACAAGTGGTAGTACTGGCTAAAAAAGCCCGCGATAACAAATTAAGCCCCGACGAAATGGCTGGCGGAACATTCACCATTACCAATGGCGGCGTGTTTGGTTCATTGATGTCTACGCCTATAATCAATATTCCGCAATCGGCTATCTTGGGCATGCACAAAATACAAGACCGCCCAATGGCAATAAACGGCAAAGTGGAAATTCGCCCAATGATGTATCTGGCGCTTAGCTACGATCACCGCATAATAGATGGTCGCGAGTCTGTAGGTTTCCTTGTTCGTGTAAAAGAACTATTGGAGCGCCCCGAATTGTTGTTGCTGGGTAAAGATCCCGTGAAAGCGCTGCTTGAACTGTAATAGCACAAAGACATTATATAGAAATAGGCCTGTACCGATCCGATACAGGCCTTTTTGTTATGCCATATTTATTATTTGTGGGTAGTGATCCACCAGGTATTTCCAAACGGATCTTTTATACCGCCGCTTCTGCCATACGACTGATCTGCCACCGACATGATAGATGTTGCTTTCAGTTCCAGCGCCTTCGCATATGCTGCATCTGCATTGGCTACATACACAAACATACCCGCGTTTTCGGCGCCATACAGCGCCGAGGCTTCTGTAACCATAATAATACTGTCGCCTATAGCTATTTCCGCATGCATTATTGTGCCGTCTTCCTTAAGGTGTCTGGCCTTTTCTTCGGCGCCAAAAACAACCTTAGCAAACGACAAAAAGTCGGCTGCGCCCTTCAGTATCAGGTAGGGCATCACCCTGTTGTAGCCTTCCGGAATTTTTATTGCATCCATAATATATCGTTTATACAATGCTTGCCCTGGGCAATAACATCAATTATTTAGCCAGTTTAGTAATCAGGTTCTCGTTGAGCGCATCCAGAAACTCTTCAGTGTACAGATAATGTTCGCCATGATTTACTTTGTTGCCATGTATACATACTGCCAGATCCTTGGTCATTTTACCGCTTTCAACCGTCTCAATACAAACAGCCTCAAGTGCATTTGCGAAATCTATCAACTCCTGATTATCATCCAGCTTGCCTCTGAACGCCAAACCGCGTGTCCACGCAAATATTGATGCTATAGGGTTGGTAGATGTTGGTCTGCCTTTTTGGTATTCGCGATAGTGACGGGTTACCGTACCGTGAGCAGCTTCTGCTTCCATAGTTTTGCCATCGGGTGTTACCAACACCGACGTCATCAGTCCTAATGAACCAAAACCTTGCGCCACGGTATCGCTTTGCACATCGCCATCGTAGTTTTTACAAGCCCACACAAAATTACCGTTCCACTTTAGCGCACTTGCTACCATATCGTCTATAAGGCGATGCTCGTAGGTAATACCTGCTTTCTCGTAGTCGGCTCTGAATTCGTTTTCATAGATCTCTTCAAATATGTCTTTGAAGCGACCGTCATATTTTTTGAGGATAGTATTCTTTGTAGACAGATACAATGGCCAGCCTTTTTGCAAAGCAATATTGAAACAGGCGCGAGCAAATCCAATAATCGATTCGTCGGTGTTGTACATAGCCAGCGCTACGCCATCGCCTTTAAAATTATACACCTCATGCTCTATGGTTTTGCCATCTTCGCCTTCAAACTTGATGGTAAGCTTACCTTTGCCTTTTACTACAAAATCGGTAGCGCGATACTGATCGCCAAATGCATGACGACCTATGCAAATAGGCGCGGTCCAGTTGGGTACAAGACGGGGTATATTGCTCATTACAATAGGCTCGCGAAACACAGTGCCATCCAGTATGTTGCGGATTGTGCCGTTAGGGCTCTTCCACATTTGCTTAAGGTTAAATTCTTTTACGCGAGCTTCGTCGGGAGTAATGGTAGCGCATTTTATGCCTACGCCATACTCACGTATAGCATTTGCAGAATCTACCGTTACTTGATCGTTGGTAGCGTCTCGGTGTTCCACGCCCAGATCGTAATACTTAATATCGAGGTCCAGATATGGGAGAATCAATTTTTCCTTTATGTATTTCCAGATAATTCTGGTCATCTCATCTCCGTCGAGCTCTACAACGGGATTTGCAACTTTTATTTTTGCCATATTTACAAATTTATGGAGGGAAACTACTATAATTCGCCTCAAAAGTAATGAGTTTGTTTGAACCTTAATAAACCTTATAAAAGGAAATGTATTATAAGGGTATTTTCTTTGAAACAGCTATGCTGCCAAAGCGCTTAGACAACATTGCAATAAATGCAAGATTTCACTTTTGCGTAAGGTATTACACTTGCTGCGGGGGCGGTTAGTGCATTTTCTGAATTGTAATTTAACTGAATTTATGTTGTGGGGCCTAGATTTCTACTTTTAGAAATCTAGGTTTAGCAATCACTTCGCGAGTAGGACGTTATACCAATTGGCGTTCCTAATTCGGCATATTCCAACACATAAATAGGTTTTTATTTGTGCTTAAAATGCAACTGAAATAACTGGTTTTGCTTTGCCGGTAAAAAGCCCGAACGGGCTTAAACT
>CAZLPE010000180.1:0-6082 GCA_964561325.1 uncultured Flavipsychrobacter sp. | reverse complement strand
TTCTATAAACATGCGCGCCAGCAACGACACACCCATAATAGCCAACGATGGTAACCATAACCACTTAAATTCATTGGCGAAGATGGCGGCGCCATTTCCGTTTACGAGGTCGGAAAAACCTATACTACATACCTCAATCGGGCGAAAGGGAAAGAAATACCTGTGTGCGCTAAATGGCGCAAAAAAGGCAACGCCCAATCCGCCGTTGGTCATAGCATCGGCAATAGGATGCAACGCTGTGGCTACAAACAAATAGGCCCAGATATACCCTTTCTTTTCGCTTTTCCTGAATGCCAGCGCCACAAAAGCCGCAGCAAGCAATGCTGCAAAGAAAAAAGAATGTGTGAAACCACGATGACCAAACATAGACCTATAGGGCACGCCCAACCAATAACCGATAGCGTCGAAATCTGGGACGATGGCACAAAAAGCGCCTGCCACCAATGTCTTGCGGCGATTGCTAAAAAATGTGACGCTTTTGCCGGCGGCAAACGAAACGAAAGCATGAGATAAGATAGAAGCCATTATATTTGCTATTGGTTAGCGTTGCGTTTTGCCGTGTATAAAAGGTAAATGTACCAAAATATTCAAATGCTATTACCCACCGGCGAACTGCTACTTGCATCTTAAAAAAACATCAACAACACAATATTATACACAGCATTATGGCTTTTACACTGGTAATACATGGCGGCGCAGGTAATATCACTCCGGCTATCATGAATGAGGAGCAGGAAGTACAATATACCCAAGGCCTGCAAGAGGCGTTGGACATGGGATACGACGTATTGCGCAACGGCGGTTCGGCAATGGATGCCGTGGTTGCGTCTATATCTGCTATGGAAAACAATCCGTTGTTCAATGCCGGTCGTGGATCGGTATTTACCAAAAAGGGACATAACGAAATGGACGCCGCCCTGATGGAAGGTAAGGAACTAATGGCGGGCGCCGTAGCCGGCGTGCGCAACATAAAAAACCCCATTGTGCTGGCGCGCGAGGTAATGCTGCATTCAGGCCATGTGTTTCTGAGTGATAGCGGCGCCGCTGAATTTGCACTCAGTCGCGGAATAGAAATGGCGCCCGATGAATATTTCTTCAACCAATCGAGATACGATCAGTGGATGGAGATACGCGATACAAATTTCACGCAGCTCGACCACAAGGGCGACAATCTGAAAGGCGCTCCCCTACCCAATCCCGGTCATAAGTTTGGCACCGTAGGCGCTGTGGCATGCGACGAACAGGGCAACCTTGCCGCAGGCACTTCTACCGGCGGCATGACCAACAAACGCTTTGGCCGCATAGGCGATAGCCCGGTAATAGGCGCCGGCACCTATGCCAATAATAAAACCTGCGCTATATCGTGTACCGGCCATGGCGAGTATTTTTTGCGAGCGGTAGTGGCTTACGATGTATCTTGCCTGATGGAGTACAAAGGACTAACGCTGCAGCAAGCATGCGCAGTGGTGGTAAAAGATAAACTAGTACACATGAAGGGCGAAGGCGGCCTGATAGCTGTGGATGCAATGGGCAACCACGACTTCTGTTTCAATTCGGCCGGTATGTACAGGGGCATGAAGAATAGCGAAGGTAAAAGCTACGTAGGCTTTTACGGTGCATAACAACATTACCTTTTATTTTCAGAAGCGAATAGCGCATAGGGAACTAAAAACCTTGCTATTCGCTTTTTTTGTGGTTGCCGTCGTTTTTTGGTGCGCGCCGCCCTATTAACTTTTGTCCGCGGTTCGCTGTTCTTACTTATTTTTGCGCATTATGCGCATACTAATGGTTTGTCTGGGCAATATATGCCGTTCGCCTATTGCTGAGGGTGTACTAAGGTATAAGGCACAGCAACATGGCCTTAACTGGATTGTCGACTCCGCAGGTACAGAATCGTATCATGTGGGCGAGCCGCCGCATAGGTTTTCGCAAAAAATATGCGCTGCAAATGGTATAGATATCAGCTATCAACGGGCTCGTCAGTTTGTAAAGGCCGACTTTAAAAACTACGACCTTATCTATGCGCTTGCCGGCGATGTATATGCCGAAATTGGCAGGATAGGCGGATTGCAGGCCGACATGAAAAAGGTTTACTATTTTATGAACGAACTAAACGCCGGATCTAATCAATCTGTACCCGATCCATACTATGGCGCCGAAAACGGATACGAAACAGTGTACCAACTGATAGACAAAACCTGCGACGCCATAATAGCCAATCACCGATAACAATAATACCCATACATTGGCGCAGCGCGCTGCGCACAATACAAATTACCCATATGCAAAAACCATCTATACCACAAGGCACCCGCGATTTTTCGCCTGCCGAAGTGCGCAAACGTCAGTATATTCTGGGAACGCTAAGATCCATATTTGAACTATATGGATTTCAGCCGCTGGAAACGCCCTCTATGGAAAACCTAACCACCCTTACCGGTAAGTATGGCGAGGAGGGCGACAGGCTAATATTTAAAATACTCAACAACGGACTACACGAAAAAAACGAAGCCGGGAAAGCTAAGTTGACCGAGGAATGGAATACGCTGCTCAGCAAGCCCTATTCTACCCCAACTATTACAGAGCGCGCGCTACGCTACGATCTTACCATTCCTTTTGCCCGATATGTAGTGATGCACCAAAACGATTTGGCGCTACCCTTTCGCAGATACCAGATGCAGCCGGTATGGCGTGCAGACCGGCCGCAAAAAGGCCGCTATCGCGAGTTTTGGCAATGCGATGCCGACGTAGTGGGCAGCGTTTCGCTCATTAACGAAGCCGAGCTGCTGTGCATCTATCAAAGCGCTTTTCAACAATTACAACTGCCTGTTTGCATAAAAATAAACAGCCGCAAGCTGCTTGCCGCACTTTCTGAACTGTGCGGCATGCCCGAAAAAATGATGGACATAACCATCGCCCTCGATAAGCTGGATAAAATAGGCTGGGTAGGCGTAGCCAACGAACTAAAGGAACGCGGCATTGCCGACGAAGGAATATGGCAGATAGAGCGCGTAATAAACGTAACCGGCAATAATGAAGAAAAACTGGCCGCCTATGCAGACATTATGCAACACAGTCCCAGCGGTATAGCTGGTATAAACGAAATAAGCAAAACGCTGGCCTACTATCAATCGCTGGCCTCGGCCGAATGGCAGGGACAACTTATGGTAGACATAAGCCTTGCGCGCGGCCTAAACTACTACACCGGCGTTATTGTAGAGGTAGTGTGTACCCATCCCGATGTAAAGATGGGTAGCATTGGCGGCGGCGGCCGTTACGACGACCTCACCGGTCTGTTTGGACTGAAGGGGCTGTCGGGCGTAGGCGTGTCGTTTGGCATAGACCGTATTTACGATGTTATAGAAGAACTTAACCTGTTTCCCGAACAGCTGGCCACAGGCAGTGTGGCTATGCTGGTTAATTTTGGTGGAGCTAACGAGCAGTATGCGCTGCAAATACTACGCAGGCTCCGCACAGAGGGCATAGCCGCAGAGCTTTTCCCGGACAGCGTTAAGTTTGACAAACAGATGAAATATGCCAACAAACGCGGCTTTGCCTATGTGCTGCTACCCGGCGATGAAGAGCGCGAAAAAGAGCTGATCAGCATGAAAAACTTTGCTACCGGCGAACAAAGAATGGTGAGCGTTGAGGAGTGTGTAGCTCTGCTAAAATAACTGTAAGACAATGTTGTTGGAGGGCAGCATATACCTGCCTCCAACAGCATTTTGAAATACAGAAACTATATTATTTGTTTTATCATACGCAGTAGTGTATGAACATTCCATCGCCACTCTGGTCCGTCCCATGCCGGACCATTTTTCTCGTATATCAAATCGAGCCCAACACTATAGTAAGTCATGGCCAAAATAAGCGAAATCAGACCAACCTTCACTAATTGTTGCTTCATCTGCCCGATTTTCTCGAATGTAATAGCAAGCGGGAAGGCGAAAATTGGGAAATACTCTATTTAACATCTATGCCCATATGCGCCGCCAAACCACCAAGCCCACCAACTGGCAAAAATATAGGTGATTATTCCAAACACAACCGTAAATCCGGCGAAATGTAAACGCACATCTTTGCGATATAACAACAGCGCTGGAAAAATAAAAAATAACACAGGCGCATAAACAAACAGACCATTTTGAGTATCAAATAATACCGCAAGTATTTTTGGGCGATTCCAATATATAAAATGCTCATTGGCATAAGAGTACGACACCCATTTACCCAAAATCTCGTGCCAATAAATAAACTGAGGGATAGCTGGCAGAAGCAACAAAGGAGTAAAGTAAAAAATATCTGCCCTACGTAAATATAAAAATCGCAACCGCTCTGTAAAAGCAGCTTTGCTTGCCACACCGAACAATAAAATAAATACCAGAAATACAATGTTTGTCGGTCGTATCAAAACAAGCCATCCAATTAAAAAACCAAGTAACATAGCCTTACCCCTTGATGGCTCCAGGTAATACTTGCGCACTAAGTGCACTATTGCAACCACTAATGTAAAACTATACACGTGCGACATGCCGGGTTCTCTGGTTAAATAAAAAAGGTAGTTGGTACCCAGTGTAATATTAAATAACGTAAACCAAGTAACACCTCTACTAAAATAATGGAGCAAGAGATTTTTCAATAGATATAGCCCTATTATGCCCCAGAAAACACCACAAAGCAGCATTGCATAGAGATAGGGCTCGCTAAAACCATCGGCCTCATATTTAAAATGCTTAGCATAGACATGAGCAGCAAGAAAGAAAGGCGTATAAAAATATGCTGTTCCGCAAGTGTACTTAATTACATTTTCTCCCTTATCATTTTGCCACCATCCAACCGAACGGTGCGGTATATTGTGTACGCTTTTCTGAATGAAGACTGCGGGCAAATACATATAATATCCTTCTACATCGCTATAGATGGCATTCTTTATGTCTGGTTGATTTCTGGCAACAGACAAAGCAAGAAAAATAAAGAAAAAAGCGATAAGGATTCCGGCATCTACTGCCCGGGACTTGAGTCTAAAAAACATTACCCAACCTGTTGACTCATGAATATAAACAAACACCGCAAAGGGAGCCATTTCCCTGCACTACATCATAAATACAGCGCGTGAGCCGAACATTGCTTTAGAAAACTGTTCGATACTCACGCGCTACAACCTTATATATAGTTACAGAAAATAGCTACCATGCTCCAGCAGCTGCGCTGCTATGCGGCGGCGGGCTTCCTTGGCATTGTAGTTGTCGGCTTTGGTAAATCTCTTCAATCCCAGCAGCATCATTCGTTGCTCATCGCCATCGGCAAACGCATTGATAGCAGCTTTGCCTGCATGGTTTATTCTGTCGGCGGCATCGTATAAAAAAGTGCGGGTGGCATCGAGAGCTATCGCAGCATTGGCATGACCGCTGTTGTGCATTTTTATTGCACGCAGCAGCATGCTCTCTGCCTGAAAAGTATCTATAGCCATATCTGCTATGTTCATCAGTACTTCTTGTTCCTGATCCAGTTGCATCATTAGCTTTTGTACGGCTCCGCCTGCGCACATCAGTATCGCTTTCTTAAAATTGGCTATTACTTTATGCTCAGCCGCAAATGGCGCATCGTCAGTGCCAAAATCGGGAATACTCATTAGTTCCTTTTGTACAGCCATTGCGGGCTCCATCAGGTTAATTCTGCCCTTCATTGCGCGTTTCAGGTACATATCCAGCGTTAGCAGGCGGTTGATCTCGTTGGTGCCTTCAAATATTCTATTGATGCGGCTATCGCGATAGGCGCGAGATATATTGTATTCATCAGAATAGCCATTACCGCCATGTATCTGCACCCCTTCGTCCACTACATAATCCAGCGCCTCGCTGCCCAGCACTTTCAGCATAGCGCATTCTATAGCATATTCTTCCGCAGCGCCCAGCAACGCATTATCGCCCTTGCCGGCATTTTCCAGTTCATGCTCTTTCTTGTCTATCCAGTCGGCTGTGCGATAAAGCGCCGTTTCGGCCGCAAAAATACGCACTGCCATTTCGCCCAGCTTATGCTGAATAGCGCCAAAACTGGCAATAGGTCGTTTGAACTGTTCGCG
>CAZLPE010000179.1:0-6139 GCA_964561325.1 uncultured Flavipsychrobacter sp. | reverse complement strand
CGTTGGAAATGGAATAAGTAATGGTAGCCGTACCAGCCGATACGCCCGTAACAATGCCCGACTCACTGCCTACTGTGGCGATGATGGTTGAGCTGCTACTCCAGCTACCGGGGCCTATAAGGGTTGTATCTCTAAGCGTTAGTGTAGCGCCTATGCACAGGCTGGTGCCGCCGGAAATTTCGCCTACTGTGGGTGGCGTTACTTTACGAATGCGCTCGTTCCAGTGGTCGCTGATAATTATATTTTGAAATTTATCTACCGTTACCGCAAACGGCCCTACCCCCGCTGCTGTAGCGGGCCCACCATCGCCCGAATAGCCACCACTACCTATGCCGGCTACGGTAGATATTATATTTGTGGCTGCATTTACCTTGCGCAGGTAGTAGTTAAAACCGTCGGCTATATACACATTACCGCTGCTGTCAGTGCCAAGACCTCTGGGCACAAAGCCTGCGCCGGTAGCAGGGCCGCCATCGCCATAGTGAAAGGTTGAAGTAGTACCTGCAAACAACGAAATGATGCCTGATGAATTAATTTTTCTAACTATATAATTGTCTATATCGTTAATATACACATTGCCAAACCTGTCGGCAGTAATGGCTATGCAGGCTCCAATGGTTGCCGCTATAGCAGGGCCGCCATCGCCGGTATGTCCGGTAAAGCCTGTGCCTGCAAATATGGTCATAGCGCCGGCGGGACTGTATTTTTTTATCCGCAAATCGGTGCGAGACGCCACATACAGGTTGCCTGCAAGGTCTGTACAAATATCGTAGCCGGTAAAGCCAGAGCCAATTGGTATAAAGGTGGATATAATACCGGCCGCGTTTATTTTTCTTACACAATTTAAATTGTCCAGTATATAAATATTGCCCGATGTGTCGGCTGCTACCGATGTTGGAGCGGTGAGCAATGCTGCTGTTGCCGGGCCACCGTCGCCAGTATAGCCGCTTGTGCCGCCTATGCCGGCTATGGTAGATATAATGCCTGCGGGTGTTATTTTTCGTACAGCATAGTTACCAAAGTCGGCTATGTATATGTTGCCATATTTATCGGTAGACAGGTAGCGGGGGGCTGATACTTGTGCTGCTGTTGCCGCGCCACCATCGCCGCTAAAGCCCCATGCACCGGTGCCGGCAAGTGTGGTAATGATGCTGCCGGTAGGTAAAGCCCCGAGCACCGTAATACTTTTTGTGGCTATTGACGCACCGCAGGCATTGGTAAGGCTGTAGCTTATAGTTGCAGTACCTGCGGCTACGCCTGCTACTATACCGGTAGTGCCTACAGTGGCTATTGCCGTATTGCTGCTGCTCCATGCTCCACCGGTCGTAGGGTCGGTAAGGGTAATTGTAGTTCCCTGACAGACAGATGATGGGCCTGCAATGGGTGCTACAGATAATGGCAAGGTAATAGTAACCATAGTGGTGGCATAAGAAGTGCCGCAGGTATTGGTAGCTCTGTAGGTAATAATAGCCGTTCCGGCTGCTACACCGGTTACTATACCGGTTGCACTGCCTATTGTGGCTATAGCAGGCGCACTGCTTGTCCATGTGCCGCCCGGTACCGAATTGGAAAGGGTAGATGTGCTGAGTCGGCAAATGTCGGTAGTGCCTGTTATGGCTCCAAGGGCCGGTGTTGTGTTTACAGTTACGGTAGCCAGTGCATAGGTACTGCCGCAGCTATTGCTTACTCTGTAAGATATTGGGGCAATGCCTCCGGCCACTCCGGTAGCTATGCCGCTGGTGCTGCCAATAGTAGCAACGCCCGTAGACCCCGATGACCAGGTTCCACCCGAAGTAGCGTTGGTAAGCGTGATGGTAGTACCTGCACAAAACGCAGTAGCACCCACTATAGGGGCTACCACCGGGCGGCCGCCCGGGCAGGCAATCATTCTTATACGGTGGTTGCTGGCGTCGGCTATATACGTATTGTTTAATGGGTCGGTGGTGAGCGCGCTACATCGATTTAAATATGCACTGGTCGCAGGTCCACCATCGCCCCAAAAACCAGACGTTCCTGATCCCGCATATGCAGATATTATGCCCCCGGTATTTATTTTACGAACCCTGCTGTGGTCACGGTCGACTATATACAGATTGTTCAGGGCATCAAGCATAATGCATGTAATGCCGCCAATACGAGTAGATGTTGCCGGAACACCATCGCTGCTCGGATAACTGCCGGTGCCATCGCCCGCAATAGTACTTATGATGCCAAATGTATTTACCTTCCTTACTCTGTTGTTGCCATAGTCGCCTATGTATATGTTTCCTGCGCCGTCTACTGCAAGACCATAGGGGTGTCTAAATGTAGCGTTGGTGGCTGCAAAGCCATCGCCCGAAAAGCCTAACGTGCCTGTACCTGCTACAGTACTTATAATGCCCGATCTGGCAACCCTGCGTACACGATTGTTGCCGTCTTCGGCTATAAATAGGTTTCCGGCAGCATCAAAAGCTATATTGGCAGGGTAGGCCAGACCTGTCGCGGTGGCTTGCACACCATCGCCCGAGAAACCGCCATAACCATTGCCGGCAATGGTAGATATGTAGCCGGAGGTGTTTACTTTGCGAATACGGTTATTGGCATATTCTGCAATGTACACATTTCCGGCAGCGTCTATTGCAAGGCCTCTTGGATCATTTAGTTCTGCAAATATTGCCAAACTGCCATCGCCCGAAAAGCCCGTTGTGCCTGTTCCCGCAAATGTGGATATTACGCCTGCCAAATTGACCTTGCGCACACAATTCTGGCTGGTAAAGTAAATATTGCCGGTAGCATCGGCCACGATGCCTTGTGGCGAAAAAATTCTTGCATTTGTTGCAGCCCCGCCATCGCCAGTATTGCCAGAATAACCATTACCGGCAAAGGTGGTTATTGTTTGGGCAAGTAGCTGTGTATGTACAGTTAATAATAATATTGAAAAGGACAAGATATACAGGAGCTTTTTCATACAGGATATTTTTGCAAAAGTAATGTTATAGTGTACGCAATCCAATTATAATTTGAAGGTAGTATATACCTAATTCTAAAAAGTAGATCAGCTTTATGGAGTAAAGTAGATACAGGTAAGTACTTTTGCGGCTTTACCTTTACAGATAAACAGGTTGTTATGGTCAAATGGCGGAGAACGCTTACTTTATTGCTTATTACTATGGTGTGCTGTGCCACAGCAGGCGCACAGCGCCTTGCCGATAACAATAACATCTGCTGGACGAGTAGTTTTAATACTATTTATTTGTCGCAGCAAACCTCGCTGCATGTAGAATATCAGTGGCGCAGGGAAGATTATTTTACCAACTGGCAGCAGTCGCTAAGCAGGGTTGGTTTGCAGTATCATTTTAAGAACGGGGTGAGCGCATTACTTGGTTATGGATATATAATCACCTACCCATATGGCGATTACCCTGCCGGGCCCTACACCATACCCGAACACCGTATTTTTCAGCAGTTGGTATGGAACGAGTCGTTTGGCAGGCTAACCTTAAATCATCGTATGCGGCTGGAGCAGCGGCTGTTGGGCAAAATAGACCAGAAGGCGCCAGAGTATGAGGTGAAAGACTGGAATTATGTGAACAGGGTTAGGTATCAGTTGCGCCTTGGCTTACCGCTCAATCATGCGAAAATGGTGGATAAAACCTGGTATCTCGCTGCATTCGATGAACTGTTTATCGGGTTCGGTAGTAATGTGAACCAAAACATTTTTGACCAAAACAGGATTGGGTTATTGTGCGGTTATCAGTTTAATAAGCTATTCAGAGCTGAAGCCGGTTTTTTTAACCAAACTGTGCAGCAGGGTGGCTTAGTGAATAGCAGACAAGTATATCAATACAACAATGGACTGATGGTAAACGTGTACTTTACCAAGCCGGCGAGGGTGAAGGAGGTGAAGTGATTTTGCCAATAGTTTTATTGGTATAGTTATTTGCCAATAAAAATGTTGGCAAAACAAGCCCTTTACCGCTAACCTAAAATTGATGCTCCAAATCCGTTTTTCTCGAAAACCATCTCGATTATACATTACCTTTGTGGCCAATTGATATAAATTATGTTACCCATACAACTATTCAGGCAGAATAAAGAGCTGGTACTGGAAGGACTGAAGAAGAAGCATTTCAAGGACTTGAGCCTTGTAGATAAGATAATTGAAACCGACGAATTGCGCAGAAGCATTCAGGTGGAGAACGACGACCTGGCGGCGTCGCAAAACAGCGCGGCAAAAAGCATTGGGCAGCTTATGGCAAAGGGCGACAAAGCCGGCGCTGAGCTGCTGAAAGAAAAAGTAGGGCTGCACAAAGAGCGCGCTAAAGAACTGGTGCAGAAGCTGAGCGATATTGAAACGGAGCTACAGGATATGATGGTGCGCCTGCCCAACCTGCCGCACAGCAGCGTACCAGTAGGCCGCACACCAGAGGAAAATGTGATTGTTAGAGAGGCGGGCGTAATACCGTCGCTGGAGGCGCAAAAAATGCCCCATTGGGAACTTACGGCAAAATATAAATTGATAGATTTTGAGTTGGGTAATAAGGTTACCGGTAGCGGGTTTCCGGTATTTACTGGTCAGGGGGCTAAGCTACAGCGCGCGCTTATACAGTATTTTCTGAACTTTAATATTGACGCTGGCTACACCGAGTTTTCTCCGCCCTTTATGGTCAATGCTGCATCGGCATATGGCACCGGGCAGTTGCCAGATAAAGACGGACAGATGTATCATGTTACAGAAGACGAGCTTTACCTGATACCTACAGCCGAAGTGCCCGTAACCAATTTGTATCGCGATACCATAATTCCCGAAGCAGAATTGCCGGTGAGAATGACGGCTTATACGCCTTGTTTTCGCAGAGAGGCAGGATCGTACGGCAAGGATGTGCGCGGTCTGAACCGTGTACATCAGTTTGATAAGGTGGAACTGGTGCAATTGGTGCACCCTAGCGTAAGTTACGATGCGCTGGAGGGTATGGTAGCGCATGTGGAACGGCTGATACAGTCGCTCGGTTTGCCCTATCGTATATTGCGTTTGTGCGGCGGCGATATGAGCTTTACTTCAGCGCTTACCTACGACTTTGAGGTGTATAGCGCTGCTCAGGAGCGTTGGCTGGAGGTAAGTTCTGTTTCTAATTTCGAGACGTTTCAGACCAACAGAATGAAAATCAGGTTTAAAGACGGCTCTGGTAAGACTCAGTTAGCGCATTCGCTTAATGGCAGCTCGCTTGCATTGCCGCGTATTATGGCTTGCTTGCTTGAAAACAACCAAACGCCTGAAGGCATAAACATACCAGCAGCATTGCAACCTTACTTTGGTAAATCAGTAATCAACTAAATACAGACTGCCGGCGGTTACAAACTGCCGGCAGTAAATCTTTTCTATCTCCACCTGCGGTTATCGCATTTTCCGCGGCTTGGTAAATAGAGTATTGCAGATACCAATTGTTAGAGTATTTTTACTGTGTAAATTAGTTGCAAACAGAAATGCTGGCCGCACAGGTTTCTGTAGTTAAAATCCCGAAATAAATATCCAGATATGCTTCAACGAAAACAATCCCTTTGGTTACTCCTTGCTGCGCTATTCAATGCCGGCGTGCTATACTTCGATCTTTACAGGGTTACCTCTAATGGCAACCATGAGGTTATATACAGGCTTAGGGTGCCAAACGATGCTTTTTCTATGTTGCTTATGTTGTTTATTGTTGTTTTGCCATTCATCACCATTTTTATGTTTAAAGACCGTAAGCGTCAGTCGCTTATGGCCTATGCGAGTATTGGGGCGGTGGCTGCTTTTGTAGCCAATATGCTCAGAAATGTTTCTAATCTTACTGGCTTCCCTGCAATGTCTGAAGGCAACTACTGGATCGGGTCTGTATTGCCGGTTTTTGCATTGGCTTTTATTATACTCGCCATAATGGGTATTCGCCACGACGACAGGTTGGTAAAATCGATGGATAGGTTGAGGTAGCTTTTATGTAGGCGTCTATGCCATAAAATAGTGAAGAGCGATAGCAAACTTAGTTAGTGGCTATCGCTCTTTAGTTTTTGGTATGTAAGGTTCCGTGAGGAGGTGTATATGTGTCGCGCTATCTGAAGCTGCCCGATTTAGGTCGGTTGCCGGGTTTGTTTTGTCGCGTATCGGCAAATTCTTTTTTGCCGG
>CAZLPE010000178.1:0-6150 GCA_964561325.1 uncultured Flavipsychrobacter sp. | reverse complement strand
TTAGAATGGATACCCAATAGCAATATTAAAGATCAGATTTGTGCGCCGCCAGTTGGTATCGCCAAAATCAATAGACTGCAACACCCATCTGCTGTTTTCTGCAAGCCACGGCTTTCGTATAGGCAAACCAAGATCGAAACGAAGGAGGAGTATCTTAAAATCTAAACGGATACCTATACCGGCATCCACGGCCAGCTCTTTATAAAAACTGCTGGTCAGCTTACCGCCGGGATAGTCGGTATTATCTCTGTACAGCCATATATTTCCGGCGTCGGCAAACAAAGCAGCATTAAGAAACTGGTATATTCTCTGGCGGTATTCCAGATTTAGCTGTAGTTTCAAGTCGCCCAACGTCTGTATGTACTTTTTTGCCAATGGATTATCGTACATATCAAACGTACCCGGCCCCACCAGGCGCGATGGAAAACCGCGCAGGTCGCTGTTGCCGCCCGCCCAAAACTGCTTAACATTGGGCAGCGTTGCCGAATTGCCATAAGGTATGCCTATACCGGCCATAACGCGGGCTGCAAGCATGCCCGAAAACGATAACTGCCGGTAATACCGAAAATCGGGCTGCAACAGTATATATTGCGCATACGACGAGCCGAACAATATCCGTGGATTACCATCGAAATTGGCTTGCTCAGATAACCCCAAAATATTGCCTGCTACATCTATACGGCCGTTGAAGAAGAAAGCGTTTTTACCCGCCGGTCCCGATTGCGTATTGTAGGTAAAGTCGTATGCAGAACCAAGTATGATGCCATTAAAAATAAGATTGCCATACATAGGCTTTAGCGAGCCTGGATTGCCGAGCGTATCGGTTTTTACATAAGTAAACAGTAGCGGACGCAGATCGTGCTCTTTATGCAACCCCTCGCGCCAGTTGTAACCATAAGTTGCGCTGTAGGAATTGATGCGCAACAGTCCGGCTGACGACTCAAAATTGTACTTAACATTCAGCTTTGTGTGCGGCAAATACCTGCTGGAAGTGTTAATACGCACAAAAGGCACGGCAAAACGAGGTATAGACAAGCTGAGCTCGGAACCCAGATTATAAAAATTGGGCTGATTGACCACTCCGCCATATTGCATTTCCATCCCGCCATTCAGCTTAAACGCCAACTCTTCAGCCCCCTTAAAAGCATTGCGCCTGCGCCAGCTCACGCTGCCTTTTGCGCCCGCGCGATTATCGTTCTGCGTTAACGCGCCCGCCTCAAAGCGCAACGATTTGCGAGGATAGGGCGTGAGATAGTAATACACATCGAGCAGGGAATCGGCTACAGGCTCAAACCTGTTTTTCACAAACTTAAAATTACCCATGTTCACCAACCGGCTAAGCGATGCATTCTGATCGTCGAGGCTATAGCGGTCGCCCTTTTCAAATATCAGCGCATCAGTGAAAACCCTGGGGTTGTACGAGCTTTTATGGTCTATTATATGGTAGTTGTCTATCTGTTTATTGTCGGCTATGCCGGAGTCTTGCTGCTTGCCGCTCAGTTTGTAGTTGGTAAACACATATACATCGTTGATGGTATACACATGATAAGCCTCATCGGGTATTTCGCGACGCTTTACCCTAACCGTCAAATTCACCTTGTGCTCGCCCACCGATGTGTCGGCAACAACAATAATATATTCGGGTCTGAAATAGAAATACCCTTTCTCTTTTAGGTCGCGGTCTATACGCACGCGCTCCGCCTTTATCAGGTCCAGACTATATGGCGCGCCGGCTGCGAGCAATGTTTTATCAAACGCATCGGCAATATCGTGCATGATGCGCGTGGTATCTTTCCTGAATGTAGCCGACTTTATTGTGTACTGCGGGCCGCTGCTTACCTCGTATACCGCATGTGCTTTTTTCTTACGGTTGGTATCCAGATGCCCTGTAGCAGAGGCGTGAAAAAAGCCCCTGTTCTGCAACAGATTTACCATCAGGGCTTTATTGTTTTCTATACTTACATCGTCTGCCAGTACCGGCGGCTCGCCCACTTTTCGGCGCACCCACTGCCGTATGCCCCGCTTGCGTTTTGGCGGGCCCGCCATATTATAAAGCGTCAGTTTCAGGCGCACGCCCAGCAGCGTGGTGTTGGGCTTTGGTCTGGCCACCGTGAGCATGTCTTTTGCCAGCGCCTTCCTTACATTTTTGGGCGCTTCTTTGTCGGCAATAGCCGTTTGGCTACCTACAAACAAGCGCTTACCTGCAGGCAGTCGTTTTGCATTGCTGCATGCCATAACAAAGCACGACAGCGACACCATAACTATACTAAACCAACAACTACGGACACGCATATTTAGTGAAAGGTAATAAAAACAAAGCGTATACTGCCAAAAGCGCCCCGCAATTCAACCATACTACTTCCAGGCAAGGCCAAACTGTTTCCAGGTTTTGGTGCTTTCATACAGATGTTGCATGGGGTTGTCGGCTACCGGCCTGCCGCCGCCGCGGTTTATGCCTCCACCATTGCGCATGGCGCTGTTCATACCCGTGCCGCCGCCCATGGTGTTCGCCATACTCGGACCGCTATTGTCGCCATTTTTCACCGCCGTTTGCTTAAAAGCCTTCACTGCAAAACATACGCTTATAGGTCTTCCGGCATCGGCGGCGGTAATGGTTTCTTTATGATATATGGCTTTTAGCGGCACCACGGCCTCCCATACCAGTTCTTTATACTCGTCCATACGCATCACTACCTTAATACCGCAGGCATTTGTTTGTGTTGTGGCATATCCTCCGCTGCAACCCTCAAAACCTTCGAGCGATAGCTGGTTAGCATTTTTTGCCGCGGTAGCCAGTTTCTGTTCCAGCTTTTTGCCGCGCGGCATACCCATGCTGCGGTTCATGCCTTCTTCCTGCCTGGCTACTTCTATAATATCGTTATCGCTTGGCATCGGAAAGTTGATGTGTAGCTGACCCTCTTTGCGACCGGTAGTATCTATAGACACAACAAGTCCCTGTTTCAGTATCTTCATCTGCGTCAGTTCATCGCCCGACTGCATGGTGATGTACAAGTTCTTATCGTCGTTGGATGTGGCATAGGCAACCATTGCTTTAGCATCGTAATTGGGATAGGGCGACGGCCAGTCTTTGCTATCGCCGTCTACCACAATAGGCGCAGCCTGCCACTGACCGGGCATGCTTGCCGGCGTTTTTCCCGACTTACTAAATACCGCGCACGACGACAACCCAAATACCATAGCGCCCAAAGCACAGGCTGCAGCAAGATGTTTTCCCATAATTACAAATTACCTGCAAAGTAAAGCAGTTCGTTGATTTGTGAGGCGTTAATGTTTTGTGGGGGTGGGCAACAAATACGTTGAAATACTCCCCGGGTTTCCCTAAACTAACTGAATGCAAAAGACAAATGAGCGCAGTAGTCCAATTGAACACCCCATAAAAAATAATACCATTAAAAAAGGTCAAACCGCCCAACGGACGATTTGACCTCTCTATATAGTTTCTATTAGTTATCGTCTCCCTACACCCCTACCATCAGCGGCATAAGCAGCATCAGTATGTCTTCGTTTTCGGCTTTGTCTATAGAGCGGAAGATACCGGCGCGGGTGGGTGTGCTTAGTTCCAGCTGCACCTCGCCGCCGTCTATATTGTTCACCAGCTCCAGCATAAGTTTTGCGTTGAAGGCTATTTTCATATCCTCGCCGCTATATTGGCAACTCAGCAATTCTTTACCTTCATAAGAGAAGTCTATATCCTGAGCGCTTATTTGCAGCGAGTTGCCTATAATATCCAGCACTACCTGGTTGGTGGTCTTGTTGGCAAAAATGCTCACGCGGCGCAGTGCGCTCACAAAATCGGCGCGGCTTATGGTTAGCTTATACGGATTATCTACGGGTATTACGGCTTTATAATCGGGGAAGCGGGCGTCTATCAAGCGGCAGCTCAGGCTCAGTTTGGGGCCTTTCACAAAAAGGTGGCTGCTGTTGTAGGCCAGTTGCAGTATTGATTCGTCGGGCGGAAGCGATGCGCGCAACTGCTGCAATGGCTTCTTAGGCGCTACAAACACATCTACGGCAGGGCACTCAATATCGGTGCGGGTAGCCTGCACCAAGCGGTGCGCATCCGTAGATACAAAGGTGATATGGTCGGGGGCGAGTTCAAAACAAACGCCGGTCATTGCGGGGCGTAGCGTGTCTGAGCTAACCGCAAACAGTGTTTTATTGATGCACTCCAGCAGCGCTATAGACGGCATGGTAAACTGCGTAGTGTCGCTGGGAGCCGGTTCTTTAGGAAAGTCGTCGGCACGCTCGCCGCCAATGCGGTACTTACCCACATCGCTCGACATCTCTATTGAAAGATCCTGATCGTTAATGCTAAACGTTATGGGCTGTTCCGGCAGGTTTTTCAGGTACTCAGTAAGTATTTTCGACGGAATACAGATACGTCCGTTTCCATCGGCATCGTTCACTTCCATTTGCACTCTCATCATTGTTTCAAGATCGGTGGCGGTAAGTGTGAGCGTATTGCCTACCAGCTCGAAAAGAAAGTCTTCGAGAACGGAAAGCACTGTGTTAGCGCTGATAACACCACTGATTAGTTGCAGGTTTTTGAGAAGAGCGGTTGAAGTAACTATGAATCGCATGAGTAGTAATTATTTTGAACAAAGATATTTGAAATAAAGCCAAAAATAAAAGAATTTACCCACACGGGTAGCCGCGCAATGCACAGGCAATACAGTTGGCAACGATCAAAACGACCGGCTATTCGGATTCTTTTTTACGGGTCAACGCCATCGCCAATGCAATAACCGCCAACACCACAAGAATATGAATGACATTACCTTCGTGCGCCCACACAAAATAGCCAAGCACCCAGCCTATAAATAGGATAATGGCAATGAAGAATAAAAGGTTTCTGAAAATCATAATTTATCCGCAGTAAAAATACACAAATAACGCCGAATAAAGGACGACAGCCGTCCAAAAACGCCGCAATACCCAAATATAATAGGCGCTACAGCCTATGAGTTTTTTTATATACCTTAGTATCTATGAAAATACTCCCTGTTTTTGTAGCCATATTGCTGACCCTAAACGCAGCCGCACAGCGCAAAGAACCCGTAAAACTTGCCGACAACTACACTATTATTGCCTACAACCCGGCGCTGCCCGAACTGAAGCAGGTATATACCGCCGCTAAACCCAAACCGGGCGGACTAACAAAAACAGAAACCGATGAAATAGACCGCCTGCTGCGCCAAAGTGTGGACGAATACAACCAGAAACAGGAAGAAGAATTTGCAAAATGGAAGGAGCTGGACTCGACGCTCAAAAAAGACGATTTCATGATTAACCTTGCCGAATACAAACGCCAGTATGTGCCGGTAATAACCGAAACTAATGAGCCCGAAGTATGGGTAAACGCTATATGCTACTGGGCCGGGGAGCGCTGGCGCAAAGAAATAATAAGGGTAGACGACGGAGGTAAATGCTACTTCAACGTAAAAATAAACCTAAGCAAAAAAACATACAGCAATATGACGGTAAATGCTCAGTAATGCGACCTGATTATCTCTTGTGTTCAGAAAATCCCCTTATCAGATGCCAAACACCTATACACAGCTCTATATACAAATGGTTTTTGCTCCAAAATACAGATCGGCTTTGCTAATGGCCGAATGGGAGGAGCGCCTTCGCATGTACATCACTGGCATTGTCAGCAATTGCGGCCACAAACCTTTGGCTATTAACAACATGCCCGATCATTTACATTTATTTGTAGGCTTAAACCCGTCGCAATCAATATCTGATTTAATGCGAGTGATAAAAAGTGAATCATCTTCTTGGATAAATAAAGAACAATTTACGCCGCAGCCCTTCCGTTGGCAAGAGGGATTTGGAGCATTCAGCTATTCAAAGTCGCAGGTAAATGATGTTGTCAGGTATATTGGCAATCAACAGGAGCATCATAAAAAGATTAGTTTTTTTGGATGAATACCGACTCATGCTGGATAAATTTGGTATTGAATACGAAGTAAAATACCTGTTCACCCTACCGCAATAAGCCTATAATGCTGCAACAACACGTATTACCCATGTTGCGACCCTACGGGGCGCATAATACGGCAATCGACATTGCTACAACCCTTTGACTCCTACGGAGCCATCTTTTCCTATACACCATAGGTTTGC
>CAZLPE010000177.1:0-6153 GCA_964561325.1 uncultured Flavipsychrobacter sp. | reverse complement strand
TGTAGAGAAAGCCAGTGACCTTCAAAAAGCCCTCAGTCAATAATCAAATCATTAGTCGTTGATTAATTCCTTAACCTGATCCTCGCTAAGTCCAGATAATTTTGCAGTCATAGTAACACTCAACCCTTCTGAAAGACAGTTTTTCGCCATTTCTATCATTTTTTGATAAGCACCCTCTTTTATACCCTCTAACATCCCCTCATACTTTCCTTTGTTATAATTGCCTACTACCACGCCATATTCATCGCGCCAGTTGGCAATATATTGGTCGTATTCTCTGCGTTCCGCCTCGCTGAGGTGCAGCGTATCCAGCTTCTCCCGCGCCTCACGTAGACCCTTCGCTTTTGTACCATCCTTGATCTCCTGTGTCTTCAGAAATCTCACCCATTCATCAAGCGTGTCCTTGGCGACATCGTCAAACTGATTGACTTTTATGATATAGTACTCCGGATAGATTCGGTACACCTCTTCAGAACTATATATAATCTGCTCCTGCTCTGATAGCGTTAACACATCTTGCTTATGAATACCCCGAAAATGTGTAGCGCCATGATACACATAATCTTCACCCTTGCCCAAATCAAAGTATACTATATGTACAGATATCACTTTCTTTACCTTGCTATATGGCATCCCCATAGCCATATTGTCTACTATCAGCTTGGAGGTGCCAAACAACATCCGCAACAGATAGTCTTGCTGATACACATTCTGTATCTCTATTATCAACAGCTCACCACGCGTGTTCTGTACCAACAGATCTACACGGTTCATCTTGTTGGTGGCAGTCTCCTTATTGCTCTCGCTCTCCAGGATGCTCTCTATACGTATATCCTCCGCAAGCAACTCGCTCAAAAAACCCTCCAGTATGCCGAAGTTCGCCTTGTTGCGCAACAACCGCTTTATTGCCCAGTCGAACCTGATTAGATTGTTCATTACTTAACGCTGATATTTATATGCAAAAGTAATTAAATAAAGGTGAGGCTCGCAGGTTATAGCCTATCTGCCGCTTTATTTTTAGGCGCTCTAACCGCGCATTTAACTAATATTATACAAAAGCGCACAAAATGGTGGAGCCCGATTGAAAAATAACGTAACTTGTAATTAAAATAAGGACAGATCAATGAAACGGGCGCTCGGAGCGATTTATTATTTTTTGCCAACGCAGCTGTTCTTCCTCCATTTTCGTAAATACCAACTACTGCTGGTATTCTGGCTTGTGCTTATTCTTATTATCAATGGTAGTTTTGCGGCTCATTTTGGGGCATCCTCTCTTTTTCTGGCTCCAGAATATTTTGGCGAAATAAATTTCGTGAGCATGTTTTTGCTGGGCGGCGCAATGTGTGTGTTTATGATGACCTGGCATATTACCACTTTCATTATTCACAGCAACCGCATACCCTATATGGGCGCCACTCGTCACGCTTTTTTGGTTTATTCAATCAACAATTCGCTTATACCATTGGCGTTTCTTCTCTATTATTCGGCATATGCTATCCGGTATCAGTGGAATGATGAGCATACATCGGTTGGCAGAATTGCGTTGCTGCAACTGGGGTTCTACCTTGGCTTCCTTTTTATAGTACTTATTTCTTTTGCCTATTTTTTTCGCGTTAGCCGCGATTTTTTTAAGATGGTCTTGTCGAAAGTAACCAACCCGGCAATAATAAGGGGTATTATACCTTATGACGAGCTGGATCAGGAAAAAGATATGCTCCCATCGCACTCCTACATTTCGGGAAGGTTGCGCATAAAAAAAAGTGTAGATTTTGAGCATTACCACCCCCGGGTTATGCAGGCAGTCCTGATACGCCACCACAGAAATGTAATTTTTGCCACTGTAGTGGCCTATATACTGTTACTGATTATGGGCATTTTTATGGAGCGTCCATTACTCAGGGTTCCGGCAGGAGCCGGTTTTTTATTGCTGGTATCTATTGCCATGGGCGTGGTGGGGGCATTCAAATATTTCTTAAAAAGCTGGCAAGCTATAGGTTGGGTAGTGTTGGCGTTATTGCTTGGCATCATGGTAAAACTGCAATGGTTCGACCTAAGGAGTATTGCATATGGCTTGAATTACCACACTGCCAAAGGAACCCAACCTGAATATAACTACAGGAGCCTCCGTCGCCTGTTCAACAATCAACGGTATTGGGATGATATAAAAACCGAAGAAGCACGACTAAAAAACTGGAAAACCAAAACCGCAGAAAACAAGCCGCCGCTGGTAGTGGTAAGCGTAAGCGGTGGCGGCAGCCGATCGGCCTACTGGACTTTCAGAGCGCTACAATACATAGATAGCGCAAGCAAGGGGCGGCTATTTCAGCATACGGTATTAATAACCGGCGCCTCTGGCGGCATGATAGGCGCAGCCTACTGGCGCGCGATACATGATGCGCACCAACGAGGCAAAATAACTGAACCCTACGCCCACAGATACCAGGATAATGTAGGTAAAGACCTTTTGAACAGCATAATATTTTCTTTGGCCAGCGTAGACCTCATTTCTCCATTCAACAAAATTTCAATTGCCGGCTATGCCTACACACGCGACAGGGGTTTTGCGATGGAGCAGGAAATAATAAGGAATACAGAGGGATTGCTGGATCAGAAAATTGGATTTTACCGCCAGCGCGAACGGGATGGATATATACCGCAGATGGTAATAAATGGCACTATTGTGAACGACGGTCGCAAACTACTTATTTCCAATCAGCCGGTATCTTACCTAACTCGCGCCCGATATACGCTTAAAGACTATGCTCCGCCAATAGACGGCGTAGACTTTGCCCAGTTTTTTGCCCGGCAAGATCCATATAATCTGCGTTTGACGTCTGCTTTGCGCATGAATGCCTCTTTCCCTTATGTGCTGCCCGTGGTGAAACTACCCAGCATACCAAGAATGAACATTATGGATGCAGGCTTGCGCGACAACTACGGCTGCGAGGTAGCCGGACGATATGTATTTGCGCTACGCGACTGGATTACCGCCAACACCGGCGAAACCATTTTTCTGGAAATAAGAGACACGCGCGAAAACGATGTCAGCAATGTCTCCGACCAGTCTTCGTCATTGCCCAATATGCTTGCCGATCCTTTGTTTGTAGTGCAAACAAAGTGGGAAGCATTTCAATCTTATGCGCATGGTTATTCAAAAGACTATACCATGGCGTTTATGAGCGGCAGATTCAGGTATATAACTCTGGAGTATGTGCCGAAAGAGTCTAAAAAAGTTGCAGCGCTCAACTTTCACCTCACACAAAAAGAAAAAGAAGATCTGTACCAGTCTATAGAGAATAAAGACAATAAAGCTGCGATAGATACGCTGCTTGCAGCGCTAAAGCAAGCAGAAATAAACCCCGATAAACACCTGCAGCCGGCAGAACAGTAAAATCAATTTATCATATTTCGGTTGCAAGGCGCTTCCAGTCTAGGGTGGGAGGGGTCCACTGTTTGCCTTGTAGTTTATCGGCAATAGAGCGGTTGGCAAGGTAGTTTACCTTTTCCTGCATCAGCACATGCATTTGCAGCAACACAGCATATCCTGCCAGCTTGGGCCACGGCATACCGGAGAAATAGGCAAAAAAATCGGCGAGTACAGCGCGCGCTTCTTTAAGGTTCCAGTAGTGCAGCATGTAGGGCGCTGCGCTTTTCACCTGCCCCTCTTGCTGAAAGAATATTGAAAATGCAAATTGCTCAATAATATGCTTCGAAAACTTGGGGTATTCACAATCTGTAAACGTCAGTACTTCGTCGAGCAGGTGGCGGTATTTGGTATTGAAGCCCAGTACGCCGGCATTCCACATCTCCAGATCGTATATAGGCTTTTGGTTTATGGTAATAGTGGTTTCTGCCCGCAAATAGGTATCCAGCTTACTCAATATTGGGTTGGCTCTTTGGCTTACCACGCTCTCCATAACGTGCATATACAGTTTGCCGGCGTCTATGCCTGCAAAAAGTTGGGTTAGCGGATGGGTTATGCATACGTCGGCATCCAGATACAGTATATTACCTTGCCTGTCGCGTGTAAAATCTTTGAGTATTTCTATTTTCACGCGGTGCACAAAGTCTATCTTGCCCTTCCAATCCGTTATGGTTGCTGCATCTATATACCGGTAGTGTAGCGGCAACTGACAGTCTACAAATGCTCTGAACCAATCGGGATTATCTGTGTATATCCAGATCTGTAGATTATCGGGTTGCTGCAAGGCAAACGACCGTGTAAGCGACAGCAATGCAAATGCACACTCCTGAAATACACCCTCATTGCCGTAGCACTGAAAAATGATGTAGTTGTGGTGATCCAAAGAATTATTTTTTTTATTTGAATCAGGCATAGTAAGGTAGTTTTATAGTGTATATGTAGTCAGGCAAGCTTTTATTAACCAATAATATCGTTTACATCCTTATCTAAAAACCGCTCCGCAGCCATCAGTTTATCATGCAGCACCTCGTCGTTTGCCATAAACGAAGCCTCCTTTCTGAAGGCCGTCCACAGCTTTTCTATTGCCGGCGACGACTGGTGCGGACGGCGAAACTCGAGCGCCTGCGCTGCCGTTAGCAACTCTATAGCCAGCACGCGCTGCACATTTTTTATTACTTTTTTCAGCTTTACTGCTGCATTGGCCCCCATGCTCACATGGTCTTCCTGTCCGTTGCTGCTCACAATACTGTCTACCGATGCAGGCGTGCAGTATTGTTTGTTCTGGCTAACTATGGCGGCTGCGGTATACTGCGCTATCATAAACCCGCTGTTGAGGCCGGCAGCCGGAGCCAAAAACGGCGGCAGACTGCGCTGACCGCTTACCAGCAAGTAGGTGCGACGCTCTGATATATTGGCCAATTCGGCCATAGCTATGGCCAGAAAATCGGCATGCAAGGCCAGCGTCTGCCCGTGAAAGTTGCCGCCGCTCATTATCGCATCTTCGTCGTGAAATACTATCGGATTGTCTGTTACCGAGTTTATTTCGGTTTCCACTACATGGGTTACGGTGTCTACCACATCTTTCGTTGCTCCATGCACTTGCGGCATACACCTAAACGAGTACGGGTCTTGCACTTGTTCCTTTTTCAGTTGTTGAATACCGCTGTTTTGCAGCAAGCCAAGTATACGCTGCGCAGTGGCTACCTGACCTTTGTGCGGGCGCACCCGGTGTATGGGGTGTCTGAAAGGTTCATCTTTGGCCATAAATGCGTCGGCCGACATAGCGCCTATCACATCGGCCCACACCTGTAGGCGCTTTGCCGCCATCAGGCTCCACACCATATACGAGCTCATAAACTGTGTGCCGTTCAGCAACGCCAGCCCTTCTTTAGCCGACAGCGCAATGGGCTCCAGCCCCGCCGCTGCCAGCGCTGCGGCGGCAGGCATTCTTTTGCCTTTGTAGTGCACCTCGCCCTTACCAAACAGCGGCAGGCAGAGGTGCGCCAGTGGCGCCAGATCGCCCGAGGCGCCCAGCGAACCCAACTCGTAAACAACAGGGTGAATACCTGCATTATAAAAATCGGCAAGGCGTTGCACTATGGCTGGCCTTACGCCGCTATACCCCTGACTCAATCCATGCACTTTCAGCGCAAGCATTAGCCGCACAATATCCTCGGCTACTTCATCGCCCATGCCGCAAGCGTGCGAGCACACCAGATTTTCCTGTAGCTGCGCCAGCTCATCGTCTTTTATCCGCACGTTGCACAAAGAGCCGAAACCGGTGTTGATACCATAGTAGGTAGCGCCGTTTTTCAGAATATCTTCCAAATAGTTTCTGTTTACGGCTATGCGCTCCCCTGCCAGATCAGACAATTCTAAACTATTGGCGCCAAAAGCGTTAAGGAAATCGATGGATATATGCTCGGGTAGTTTCATTGGTCGTGTTGTAGACCGCAAATGTAGTTATTCGGGGGGTAAAAAATAAGTGGGCTACGCGTGCGGGTGGAGCGGTATATATACGCTATACTGAATTGCTCATGGCAAAAAACGGGAAAACTGCCTATCACTTTGCTGAATATCCACCAACCACATCAGGCCGGCTGCACAATGGAGCAACCATAACACAAGATCCTTCAGAACGCTCACGCAATGGGCGTAAGGGGCTGCTCCGCAAAATCTTATATGGTTTCTTTAAAGTCCAGTTGTATTTTTTTTGGCAGTTTATCGGA
>CAZLPE010000176.1:0-6155 GCA_964561325.1 uncultured Flavipsychrobacter sp. | reverse complement strand
CGTTTCGCTATTTTTACTTTATGAAATTTCCGGTAATCAGCGAGCTGTGGGCTGGCGCAAAACATATGTTCTACCCTGTTGTGTGCTATGGCTGCAACAAACCGCTGGTGGGCGGCGAGCAGGTTTTATGCCTTGCCTGCGCAGCCATGCTGCCCGAAACCAGATACCATACCGAACCCGAAAACGAAAGTGTGGTGCGCTTTGCAGGGCGCATACCCTTTATACATGCCACATCGCTGGCCTACTTTACCGCCGACGGACTGCTGCAACACCTGATGCATGGACTAAAATATGCCGGCAAAAAAGAAATTGGCATTTATCTGGGCAAGCGGCTGGGTTCGGCTATAGCGCAAACGCGACCGGTAATAGGCGGCGCCGAATGGCTACCCGGCATAGACCTGATAATACCCGTGCCGCTACACGCTAAAAAACAAAAAATACGCGGCTACAACCAAAGCGCGCTGATAGCCCAAGGTATAAGCCTAACTACCGCTATACCGGTAGCTGATAATGCGCTGGTGCGCACACGCCATACCGAAAGCCAGACAAAAAAGACGCGCACCGACCGGCTGGCCAATATGGAGCAGGCCTTCAGCATACAAACCGGCGCAGACCTGCGCGGCAAACATGTGCTGCTGTGCGACGATGTGCTGACCACCGGAGCCACCCTCGAAGCATGTGCGCTGGCGCTGCTAAAGGAAGAAACTATAAAAATAAGCATCGCAACGATTGGTATTGCCGTATCTTAACGCTTATATTTGCACTGTTTTTTATAGAAGGTATTGGTTCTGATTATATTTCGCCATACCTTAACGCCCAATTATTGGCTGAGACCTTAATTAATTGACTTTTTTAACAACGCAGTATATGAAGAAACACTTTTTAGCAGCATCATTAGTATTGTCGGCATTCAGTTCGTTTGGCGCGGCTTACCAGCTCAACCTGCAGGGGCTGAGGCAACTGGCAATGGGCGGCACAGGCGCTGCATGGCCATGGGATGCCTCGACTATCTATTATAACCCCGGCGGTTTGGCTCGTTTGCATGGTATTCAGGTTTATGCCAGCGCACTCGCAATCATGCCTTCTACCGGCTTTGCTAATCAGTCTACCTCAGGCAACCAGTCTACTGCTACAAGGTCTATAGATCAGACTTTTGTTCCGTTCAGCGTTTATGTTGGCGGCCCTATTCAGCAAGACAGCAAATTCGCACTTGGAATGGGTATATACACTCCGGCAGGTATGGGTCTTAAATGGGACGATAACTGGCTGGGTAAGTATATAGTGCAAGACATACAGCTCAAAGCTGTTTGCTTTCAGCCTACTATCAGCTACCGCATCAATGATCTGTTGTCTGTTGGCGGTGGATTTATATACACTACCGGCACGCTCGACCTTAAACAAGCTATGGCGGTACACGGTCAGGCAGGCCCCAACTACGACGATGGTCAGGCAAAACTTCATGGCACTGCAAGCGGCGTAGGGTTCAACCTTGGCGTGCAGATGCGCGTACGCGAATACCTGCAATTGGGCTTCACCTACCGCTCACAAATCAATATGAGCATAGGCTCCGGCACAGCAGAGTTTACAGTTCCGGCATCGCTGCGCTCTACGTTTCCTAATACCAACTTCGATTCGCAACTGCCCTTACCGCAGGTGGCTACAATTGGCATAGGCGTAAGACCAGTAGAGGCGCTTACCATACAGTTCGACCTTAACTACACAGGCTGGAATTCTTACGACTCTCTGCGCATCAACTTTAAAGACCACACATCCGGCCTTAAAGACATGCACGCGCCAAGACAGTACAGAAATACCCTTACCCCCCGTATAGGCGCTAACTATAAAATAAGCAAAATTGTTTCTGTGATGCTGGGCGGCGCGTTCGACCCAACTCCTGTAAAGAGCGGATATGTATCGCCCGACCTACCAGATGGCAACCGCGCGGTTATTACCTGGGGCGCTGCTATCAAGCCGCTCAGAGGCTTTACTATCCTTGCAGCGTTCGAGAGCACAAGCACTTCTGTACACGACGAATCATACGACTACGGCGGTTTCAGCGGAGCATACAAAACTCAGGCTTTCACTACAGGCTTAGGCATCTATTATAATTTCTAAAATTGCATAAAAATACCACGATGAAGAATATATATATCATTGGCGCTATGGCGTGTTTACTTACGGCATGCAAACCCAGTGTGAACATTACCACGCCGCCAAGTGCAGGAGATGTAGATTTTACCAATTATATGGCAATAGGCAACTCGCTTACTGCCGGCTATGCCGATAACAGCCTTACCGTATCGGGTCAGCTGAATTCATACCCTCAACGTTTGTTCGAGCAGTTTAGCCTCGTAGGCGCAAAAGGACCTTTCATTCAGCCTTTGCTCGTAAGCGATATTGGCTATCCCGGACCTAAAAAAGTAATGGGCTATACCTATGGCTATTGCACACACGACACATCTATGGGCCCTGTGGACTACCCAAGCTGGGTAAGCGAGCCCCGCGATGCGGAAACATATCTTAGCGGCGTAAACAACAACCAGATAAACAATGTGGCCGTTCCCGGTATCAGAGTGGTAGACTATCCGGTGGCTGGCTACGCAAGCGCCTTCAACCCCTATGCAAAGCGTTTCTACAAAGATCCGTCTAAGCGTCCGCTCGATGAACTGCAGTACCGCGTGAGCAACCTCAGCCCTACTTTCTTTACTATGTGGATGGGCGCCAACGATGTGTTGGGTTATGCTACCGCAGGCGGTCAGGGCGATGGCACAGGCAATGCCTCGCCAAGCATACCCGGCTTCAACCTGTATAACAACAACGATATCAGCCCCATCAAAGCATTTACAGACAACTACGACTCTATACTGCGCGTAGCGCGTAGCTCTGGAGCCGATGGCGCTTTGATCAACATACCAGATGTAACATCAATTCCATTCTTTACTACCGTGCCAGCAAACGGTCTTACACTCACCCGTCAGGGTCAGGTAGACAGCCTTCAGGCGCTGTATGCAAGAGCAGGTTTTGATAAAGTATTCCAGTTGGGCGCTAACTACTTCATAGTGCAAGACCACAACGGCAATACACGCCAGGCTGTACCGGGCGAGTTGATATTACTCACTGTACCGCAGGATTCTATAAAATGTAAAGGCTGGGGAAGCATAAAACCAATACCTGCTCAGTATGTGCTTACTACAGATGAGCTGCAGAACATCCGCAACAATACCAAGCTGATGAACGAAATAATCAAGGCAAGATCAGTACGCGAACACCTTGCTTATGTAGACATGAACACTTACTTGGGCACAATATCTAAAGGCATCACCTACAACGGCATTAAGTACACTGCCGAGTATGTAACAGGCGGCGCGTTCTCGCTCGATGGCGTTCACCTTACTCCACGCGGTTATGCGCTGGTGGCTAACGAAATAATCAGAACAATCAATGAGTTCTACCACGCCACTATTCCACTTACCGACGTAAACAAATATCCCGGTATCAAGTTTTAATAACCAATAACTTTTTTACTACTGCGCCCCTTGAAAAGCTCAAGGGGCGCATTTATTTTATACCAACCAGCGATCATTTTCGGCATATTCCAACACATAATCCAGTTTGTATTTGCGCTCAAAATGCAACTGAACAATGGCATTCAGTTGCCGGTAATAGCCCGAACGGGCTTAAACTAATAATACCCCCGGAGCATCCCGGGGTAATAAGAAATGTACACCACCCAACCCGGAACGGGTTTGAACTTGAAGGGATAATATGATTTTTTGTTGCCAATACCATTCAACACCTTCGGCGTTGGACCTCATTTTCCTGATTACCGGAGGCTTCACCTCCGGCTATTCAAATTTTAGCCCATTCGGGCTAAGTACAAATTACCATAAAATTGAGTGACGACCATACGATAATAGCCTGCCGATTTCTGATACCTACCCGGCATGCCATTTTATTCTTTTACTATTTTATATACCGCTTTTGCGCCGCTTAGCTGCTGCACTTGTAGCAGGTATATGCCCGGCGCCACACCCGCCAACGATATACTATTACTGCCGCGCTGCACAGCGCCTGCCTTAGCCACAGCGCCTACTATTGTGGTTATAGTATAGCTGCCTTCTTCCTGCAGCGCATCTATATACAATATATTCCCGGCGGGATTGGGGTAGATTGTGATATCGCCATTTTTGAATTTTATTTTGTTCTCCAACGCTTCATCGAAAACTAAATGAAACACAGAAACACCGCTATCGTAGCAACCTAATACATTATTGGGCACCACACGCGCAGTTATGGTATCAGTGCCTGTAGGTTTTGTGTAGGTTACAGTTGGCGTAGTAGATGTAGCAAACTCTACACCACGGTTTAGCCAGTGTACTACATAGCTACAGCCTGCATCATCTATAGCCGCACTCAGCGTTACCGATGTACCTACCGAAGCAATGCTTGTACCCGACAGCGATATTGTAGGCGTAATAACATGTCCTCCCGGATAGGTTACTTTCCTTATGCGTTTGTTTACAAAATCGGCTATGTACATATTACCGCACATATCGAAACATACATCTTGTGGGTACTTCAACCGTGCAGATAATGGATGCCCGCCATCGCCACTAAGTCCCATAATACCTGTACCAACAACTGTATTGATAATACCGAAAGCATCTATCTTTTCTACCCTGTGATTACTAAAATCTGCAGTGTACAAATTACCTGTATCATCTAACCAAAGACCTATCGGGTTGTGGTGACAAGTTGTTGCTGGTGTACCGTCTCCGGAATAGGGCGTAGCTATCCGGTCGCCAGTTCCCGAAATTCGGTGCAGCAATCCGGTAACTTTATCAATTTTCCTTACAGATGCTGTGCTATCTCCAAAAAAAAGATTTCCATGTCTGTCAATTCTAATTCGATTTAGCTTAGCAATACAAGTAGATGTTGCGGGTACACCTTCACCAACAGGCCCCCAGACTCCTGTTCCAGCGTAAGTAGAAATTATACCAGAAGGGTCTACTTTACGTATACTCCATAAGTCTCCAATATACAAATTACCCTCAATATCCCAATCGAAACCCGCAATTTGAATTGAAGCGGAAGTTGCCGGACCACCATCGCCAGTCGTAGCAACAATGCCATTACCTGCCACCGTATAAATTAAGCCGGTTAGTTTATCAACTTTTCGTATTCGGGCATTATTCCCGTCTGCAATATGTAAGTTACCACCGTGGTCAAAACCAATCCAAGTTGCATAATTCAATTGAGCATCTGTGGCAGGGATTCCATCACCATTGTACCCCATAACTCCTGTACCTGCGTATGTACTTATAATCCCGGTACTTGCATTTACCTTCAATATACGTAATGCGTCAGCTATATATATATCGCCACACTTATCCACAGCCACTGCTGCGCAATTAAGCAGTTGTGCTGCAGTAGCAGGCCCACCCTCTCCCCAATAGCCGGTATGCCCGGTAGCACCACCTGCTACAGTGGTAATTGTCTGTCCACTGGCTATACCGGTAATAAAAAGCGTAAAAATCAATAGGGCGAGTTTCATATACTATCTTGTAAATCTGATTAGCAAAAATCCGCAGGCCTCCCATTCTGTAGTTAGCGCCTACTTCCCTGAGCTACGGAAATAATATTGAAATTAAATAAAAATTCTTTATCACCGAACATAAATCGCAATCAGATTTGATTTTTGGTATAATTTCTTGCGGCTTTCGGTTGCCGGTAAAAAGCCCGAACGGGCTTAAACTAATAATACCCCCGGGAGCATCCCGGGGTGAAAAATATACACCACCCAACCCGGAACGGGTTGAACTTGAAGGAATTGTATGTTTTTTTGTTGCCAATACCATTCAACACCTTCGGCGTTGGACCTAATATTTCTCATTACCGGAGGCTTCACCTCCGGCTATTCAAATTTTAGCCCGTTCGGGATAAGTACAAATTATAATAAAATTGAGTGACGAACATTCGATAAGAGTCTGCCGATTTCTGATGCCTAACCGGTTTAAGATCTGGAGCGAGTATATTAGAAAGTTGAATTTCAGTATATATCAATGCCATTATGCTAAAATACGATAATTTTTCGAAGACAGCCCCCCTACTCCACGCACTTCATCATACTGTCCCACAGGCGCACTGCCGCGCCG
>CAZLPE010000175.1:1492-6191 GCA_964561325.1 uncultured Flavipsychrobacter sp. | reverse complement strand
CACGCATCGCTACGGTACAGGATCGTAGCCGCTACGGCCCCAAGGGTGGCACGATAGTATGCGGCGTAGCGCCATCCAGCCGCCTTTTAGCGGGCCGTATTTGTTTATAGCCTCGGCGCCATAGGCGCTGCATGTGGGGGTGAAGCGGCACTTAGCGCCAAAAAACGGCGATATAGCGCCCTGATACAGGCGAATAAGGAAAATAAACAATGCGCCTACCAGTTTTTTCATTGCATAGTGTTTTGGGGCATTTCGGGCTGGGGTAGCGGGTTGTCGGCGGCCGTCAGGGCAGCCAGTAGCCGGGCGTTGCACTTCAGTAGCGCCTTGAGCACGGTGTCGAAGTCGGGCGACTTTTTATCGGTATACATAATAAACACATGCAGCTGCTTGCCATCGGGCACAGCAGCATAAACCGTGTGTTTGTTCAGTCGCCATGCCTCCAGCATCAATCGGCGTATGCGGTGCCTGCCCACCGATAGTTTTATCTTTTTCTTAGGCACAGAAAAGCCGGCCTTAGCAGGCGGTTCGGTTGGGTCGTTGCAGGGTGCGAGCGTATAAACGATGCGTAGCGGAAAAACAGAAAACGCTTTCCCGGTATGGAAAAGCGTATTGATCTGCTGCTCTTTTTTGAGCCGCTCATTTACTTTGAAAGTATAACGAATGGCAATTAATTTTTAAAGATTATTTCAAACGGCTTTCGTCTGATACAGTTAGCTTGTGGCGTCCTTTCGCTCTGCGCGATGCAAGTACTCTGCGGCCATTTGCTGACTCCATGCGCTTACGAAATCCATGTACTGTCTTGCGGCTACGGCGGTGTGGTTGATATGTACGTTTCATATTATTTTAGTTTGAACCTTTTGCAAGGGAGTGCAAATGTAGGAGATTTTGTTGAACACAACAAAATATTTGCGGCAATTTTTCTGTTTTTGTTCGTATTTGTGCTAAGTGTTGCATTTAATGCGTTGTAAATCTATATGTTAGGCTTTCATTTTTCAAAGTTATGCATTGTTTAGGGCAGTAAGCCAAAAACCACCTAATTTTACCGCAATGAAACAGGAAGAAAGGCTCGCCGCCGTAGTGAGGAAAGTAGTGGCATCGGATGAGTTGCACGCAAAATGGCTCAACAGCCTATCTATGATGGAGAACACCGGCGCCCGCAAAATATCTAAATACGAACACCCCACCTATACAGATATTATAGTGCTGAAGCATGCCGCCGAAGAGGCGCGCCATGCCTACTACCTGAAAAAACAAATAGCCAAACTAAAGAATGCCGATTGTCCGGACTATTCTTACCCCTACCTGCTGGCTCCCGTAGATAGCTACCACTATCTGCATCAGCTGGATATAGACGCTTGCCGCTATATAAAAACAACGCTGGGTCTGGAAGGCCGCGCTATGAAGCATGGCGCCTACCTGCTGGTGACCTATGCCATAGAGGTGCGCGCCGATATGCTATACGGTATATATCAGGCAGCGCTAACCGCCGCCAAGAGTAAAGTAAATGTAAAGTCGATAATAGCCGAAGAGGAGGGCCACCTTACCGAGATGCAACGTATGCTGCAATCGTTTCATCCCGACTGGCAACGTCTGGCCGCCGACATGTGCGCAGTAGAGAGCCAGTTGTTCGACCGCTGGATACATGCGCTGGAGCAGGCATAGCCGTCTGTCGGCACAAGTAGTGTACATCCCGGGGTATACGCCTTCGGGATATTTTTTTGCCTGATACAGAATGAGTAGTAAATAAATAATTGTGTGTTGCGTTGGCTAATTAATTGCCGAGCTATTTTAGCTGCTATAAAAAAAGAGTAACTTTGCGGTATGAAAAGGCGGCTCGCCATACTGCTGTTAGCTATATTTTGCCTTCAGGCATTGCCTGTAAAAGCGCTATACAAGCAAATGATCAAGAGCCAGACCGAAGAGGTATCGAAAGACTGTTGCGACGACGATTGCGATGATTGCGACGACGAAGATGGCGACGATGCTGCAAAAAATACCCACTTTGGCGGTTATGCTCCTACATACATTTATAGCGCCACAAATACCTGCCACAAGTTGCGAAAGAGCCGATTGCAGTACTGCCCTGTATTTAGTATAGGGTCGGCCTATATCTCCGAAATTCCGGTGCCCCCGCCCAATAGGTAAGTAGTTACTTGCCCTGCCCGCCATATGCTGTGCTCAGTCATGCCCGGGCTTTACACTATTATTTATTATTTGTCATCTACTCAACCCCGCATACGGGTTCGAAATTCCTGATTTATGGATACCAAAGCGTATAGTTTTCCATCTTTCCGCAAAGATTTTTTAGCGGGTCTTATCGTCTTTCTTATTGCTCTGCCGCTGTGTCTGGGTATAGCGCAGGCCAGTCATGCGCCCTTGTTTTCGGGGGTGGTTGCCGGCATTATAGGGGGCATAGTGGTAGGTTTTTTCAGCAGTTCTAATTTTAGCGTTACCGGTCCGGCCGCAGGGCTCACGGCCATAGTTCTGGTGGCTATTACCCAGCTCAGCGCGTTCAATATTTTCTTGTGTTGCGTTATTATAGCTGGCGCGGTGCAGCTGGCGCTCGGGTTTTTAAGGGCTGGCGGCATTGCCAATTTTATACCATCCAGCGTTATAGAGGGTATGCTGGCAGGCATAGGGCTCACCATCATTATAAAGCAGCTACCCGATGCCGTGGGCTATATGAAAAACGCCGCTGCGGCCATGGAAGACGCCGACGATGGGTTTGCCTGGAGCAATATTACGCGTGCGCTCGAGCATATACAACCCGGTGCGGTGGTTATCTCGCTCACCGGCTTGTTATTGCTCATCATATGGCAAACCAAGGCATTCAGGCGGCTGGCTATAGTGCCGGCTGGCTTGCTGGTAGTGGTAGCCGGCACGCTCATCAACCAGTTGTTCAAATCGTCGGCCCCGACCTGGGCGCTCGATAGCGCACACCTTGTGCGGCTGCCCGTAGCCGCTACCGCTACCGATTTTTTCAACCAGTTTACCTTCCCCGATTTCAATGGTTTTAAACAATGGAAGGTTTGGGAAACAGGCTTCGTTATTGCAATAGTAGCATCTATAGAAACCCTGCTGTGCATAGAAGCCACCGACAAACTCGATCCGCTGAAGCGCTACACCTCTACCGACAGAGAGCTGAAAGCGCAAGGCATAGGCAATCTGGTAAGCGGTTTTTTGGGCGGCTTGCCTGTTACGTCGGTTATTGTGCGCTCGTCGGCCAATGTCAATGCCGGGGCAAAATCTAAAGCGTCTACCATAGTGCATGGCGCGCTGTTGCTTATTTGCGCCGCGTCTATCCCGGTATTGCTCAATATGATACCCAAGGCCGCGCTTGCCGCTATTCTGCTGTTTACGGGGTATAAACTGTGTAAGCCTGCCGTGTTTATGCATATGTGGAAGGGCGGATTAATGCAGTTTATTCCCTTTGTAGCCACAGTAGTTGGCGTGGTGTCGCTCGATCTGTTGAAGGGCGTAGGTATAGGTATACTGATAAGTATCTTCTATATCCTTAGGCACAATGCGCGTATTTATTGCTACGTAGAGCGTAGCGAGAGCCCTAAGGGCAAGTTTATAAAACTTACATTGGCTCAGGAAGTGTCTTTTCTTAATAAAGCCAACATCAAAGACCTGCTCAATAAGCTACCCGACCATAGCGCTGTGGTAATAGACGCCAGCGGTTCGGGCTATATTGATTTCGATGTGCTCGATCTGATACGTGATTTTGCAGAGCGCACCGCCCCCGATAAAAACATAAACATGGCGTTGGTAGGGTTTAAAGACAGCTATAAGCTGCCGGAAACAACGGGGCATCACGAAGTGATATCTATGATAGAGGGCGCAGTATTAGTGAAAGACTAAATCACGGAACATAAGACAAACAGCGGTTGCCATTTTTCATTGGTACAACAAAAACAGACTTTATGGCTCATTCTGCTAATATCGCCAACGATCATGATAAGCATAGCGGCTTTCCGCATTTCAGCGAGCGTAATGCGCTGCACGAGCTCCGGCATTATCTGCCCAGCCAAACGCCGCTAAAAGATTTTATACACCACAATACGCTACATGCTTTTCAGCAGTCGCGCTTTTACGACGCTATATTTCTGGCGTCAAAAGTTTTTGGATATCAGGTTACGCTTACGCTTGCGGAGTTCAGGCAGTTGTATGCCATCAATCGTATCAGGCCCGAGATTGTGGAGCGCGTAATTACCGACCGCAAGGGCGCCCACGATATGCACCTATGGCTCAATAAACTGTTGCATCAGGAATACCGCAACCACAAACAGCCGCGCGTAGGCAGGCTAAGGGCGTACTGGAAGAGCGCCTACGATATTGACCTCGATAAGCAAGTGCATCCGTTGTTGTTTCGCACCTTGTGTAGTTATCTCGATCAGGGTATAGCATCTTGGAGTTTCCCAGCGGGCACAGATGGGCTGTTGGCAGCAGTAGCGAAGCTGGAAGAAACAAGCTTTTCCAGTTTTTTTAAAACAAAGCGGGCTCGCGCATTGCTAATAGACGGCAACGCCGGCATTTACGAACTGCTGAAGATACTGGTGGGCGACGAGCGGTATTTTGAGCAATACCTGTTCGATCAGCAGTTTAGCCACAGGGGCTGGGCTGGTATGGTGGCCACTTTAGAAGCTAAGCCCGATTCGCTATACGATCATAGGGCTATATCGTTGCGCGACGCTAT
>CAZLPE010000175.1:0-1392 GCA_964561325.1 uncultured Flavipsychrobacter sp. | reverse complement strand
ACAGCCATCGTTTCAAGCCATTTTTTGCATAGATGAGCGCGAGTGCTCACTGCGCCGATATGTAGAGCAAACCGACCCAGCATGCGCAACATTTGGTACGCCGGGTTTTTTTGGGGTAGAGTTTTATTTTCAACCCCAGAACGGCAAGTTTTACGATAAGCTATGCCCCGCGCCGGTAACGCCAAAATACCTGATAAAAGAAACGGGCGTAACCGAGAAGCAAGGTCATGAATTGCTGTATACCAATCATACCCACTCGCTATTGTCGGGTTTTGCATTTTCGCTGGTTTTGGGCGTTGTTGCCGGCGGCAAACTGATGATGAATGTATTCAGGCCAAAGATGAGCCCGGCAATATCTAATGCCTTTGCGCAGATGGGCAAGGGGTCTACGCTGACCATAGAAAACAAGCATACCGACGATGTTGAAAACGGATTGCAAATAGGGTTTACCGTGCCCGAAATGGCCGCAAGGGTAGAGGCGCAGTTGCGGTCTATAGGTCTTGCCGCCAACTTTGCGCCGCTGGTATATGTGGTAGCCCACGGATCGAGCAGCGCCAACAATCCGCACCATGGCGCTCACGACTGTGGCGCTTGTAGCGGTCGCCCCGGAGCTGTAAATGCGCGTGTGCTTGCCGCTATGGCCAACAATTCGCGTGTGCGCGCCGAGCTTTCCGTTAGGGGTGTGCACATACCCGCCGAAACGCAGTTTGTAGGCGCGCTGCATGATACCGCCGGCGATAAAATGGAGTTTTACGATGTACAGGAGCTTAGCCCCGCAAATGCCGCCGCCCATACTAAAAACGTAGGCGTTTTTGAGCGCGCGCTCGATAAAAATGCTAAAGAGCGCTCGCGCAGGTTTGCCTCTATCAATACGCGCGGCAGCCTGGCAAAGGTGCGCAAGGCAATTAGCGACAGGTCGGTTTCGCTTTTCGAGCCTCGCCCCGAACTGGGGCATGGCACCAATACACTGTGTATAGTAGGCAGGCGTAGCCTTACCAAGGGTTTGTTTCTCGACAGGCGCGCATTTCTCAACTCTTACGACTACACAACCGACCCCGACGGCGCTATACTTGCCCGCATCATGCGGCCGTTAGGCCCCGTTTGCGGCGGTATCAATCTGGAGTATTATTTCTCAAGGGTCGATAATCATAAATTGGGCGCAGGCACAAAGCTGCCGCATAACCTTATGGGGCTAATAGGCGTATCCAATGGTTGCGACGGCGACCTGCTGCCCGGGCTACCATTGCAGATGATAGAAGTGCACGATCCGGTGAGGCTGTTGCTTATAGTAGAGCACTATCCGGAGGTGGTGTTGAAAACTATTCAGTCTGAACCGGCTATGTATGAGTGGTACATTAATGAATGGGTGCATCTGGTAGCCATGAATCCGGA
>CAZLPE010000174.1:0-6212 GCA_964561325.1 uncultured Flavipsychrobacter sp. | reverse complement strand
CTAACAAAAATACGCTTCTATTTGCGCCATGCACTTATCGTGACCATTTTTATGGCGAGCGGCATACCATTCGGCAGTCCACTTTATTGCCTTAGCAGCATCCAGATGCGATTTCCAGCCAAGCTGCTGTTGCGCCCTGCTGCTGTCCAGCAGTAGCAATTTAGCTTCGTGCGGCGCATTTGCCGGCGGCGTATTCTGATAGTTTCCACCGCCATAAGCCTCAATAAATACCTTGGTTAGGTCTTCTACTGTGAGCATATCTTCCGGGTTCGGACCAAAATTGTAGGCGGTACTATAGCTTACGCCATCTTCGGCCATTTTTGCGCCCAAAAGCAAATAACCGGCAAGCGGTTCTAACACATGTTGCCACGGGCGTATGCTGCCAGGATTCCGCAGACCAACAGTATCGCCAAACGAAATAGCCCTGACAATATCAGGAATAATGCGATCGTCGGAATAGTCGCCGCCGCCAATCACATTTCCTGCCCGAGCCGATGCGATTGCCTTTTTGTGGTCACCGTATTTTTCGGGATTAAAAAACGAACGCCGAAAAGAATCAATAACTATTTCGGCGGCGGCCTTACTTGCAGAATACGGATCGTACCCTCCCAGCTTGTCGTCTTCGCTAAACGGCAAGCCTCGCTCCGGATTGTCGTATACCTTATCTGTGGTTATCATTACCCCTACAGCCGGTTTGTCGAGCGAGCGCATCGCATCGAGCACATGTGCTGTGCCCTGCGCATTAACCAGAAATGTGTAAGAAGGAAGCTCATACCCACGGCGTACCAAAGGCTGCGCTGCAAGGTGAAACACAAAATCAGGCTCGAAACGAACTAATTCTGTCTGGAGTTTTTGTTTGTCGCAAACGTCGGCAATAATGCTGCTGTAGCAAAGTTTGTCGCCATTTATCTGGTTATACAGGTCGTTACTCTTCTCTGGCGCCAGCGAATAGCCTTTCACATTGGCGCCCAGCCAATTGAGAATTTGCAGCATCCAGGCTCCCTTAAAACCAGTATGACCGGTAAGAAATACCCGTTTGCCTCGATATATGCTGCGTAAATATTTTATGTCTACCACTTTTTCCATGTTGGGTCTGTTTGCCAAAGTTGTTCCAGCTCCTCTTTATCGCGTAGTGTATCCATACACTTCCAAAACCCATGGTGCTTGTAGGCTGCTATCTGTTTGTTGTTGGCAAGGTCATCCATCGGCTGACGCTCCCACATTATATCGTCGGCATCATCATGCAGATAGTTAGCAATTTCGGGTTCTATAATGAAGAAACCACCATTGATCCAGGTTCCCGAATCGGCGGGTTTTTCTTCAAAACTATCTATCGTGCCGTCTTGTTCCATTTTTATGACGCCAAAGCGGCTTGTGGCCTGTATGGCAGTCATAGTGCATATTTTACCCGTGCTTATATGAAACTCCAGTACTTTGTTTAGGTCTACATCGCAAACGCCGTCGCCATAGGTTAGCATAAACCGCTCATTACCCACATAGGGCAATACCCTCTTCAGGCGTCCTGCCGTCATGGTATCAAGGCCGGTATCTATGAGCGAGATTTTAAACGGTTCAGATGAGTTTTTATGCACTTCCAGCGAATTGGTAGAAAGATCTACCGTAATATCCGCATTATGAAGAAAATAATTGGCAAAATACTCCTTTATCATCCAGCCTTTATAGCCCAGACAGATAATGAATTCTGTATGGCCATATACTGCATATATTTTCATTATATGCCATAAAATAGGCTTTCCACCTATTTCTATCATTGGCTTCGGACGCAAAGACGATTCTTCGGAGATACGCGTGCCCCGACCGCCTGCAAAGATGACTACCTTCATGCAACAAATATAATAGATAATGAGTAAAGGGCTAAGTCTATGAAATTCCCATTCGGTTAAATAATGTGAATTACGTACAATTTGCCTTGTAATAAACTGATATAGCTATCAGAAAATTGTATTTGACAACGGATAATTTTTGTGATTTTACTCTTCTGCTATCTCAATTAGACCGCATAGGTTATTAAATAGCAAGGATGTGAATTTTATGCCTATTAAAATGGCCTTTAAAGCCAATGCTACTTTAGTTTTGCTGCGTTTTTAAAGAACTGACGTGCATCGTTTTTAGAAGGAAGTTTCTTTGTTTGCAACTGACCATCCTCTTGTACTGCCAAATGCTTGAGGAGATATTTTTGCACCCAATCAGGCAGCGGGTCGGCGGCAATATTTATCAAATCTGCGGTTTTTTCTACTATAATTGTGGCAATCTCAGAATTGTCTATCAATTGCATCATCACCGGTATGTCGAAATACTGATCCAGCAATTGCAGGCTTTTAATATATCGTTCTTCCACTTCCCAGGCTTCAATAGCAGGTTCGCCTCTCTGCGCGCGCTCTTCAATTCGCTTATTAAGCAAGAAAAGGTTATCTGTACATAAAAAAATCAATTCCAGCCTGTATCCAGTATTTCTAATACTTATAAGGTATTTCCACGATTCTTCGTCGCTAAGGTTTGTCTCTATACAAAACGAAACGCGCTCATCTATTTTTTCCTGTATCAGTCGCGCGGCCTTTCTGTTGCTATACTCCAGCACGTTTACCACCGGCGCAGATCCGGTAAGCGTTACCACTTTTGTTATTTCGTCGGCATTTATTACCGGCGTCATTCTTGGTATAAGGTCATAAGTAGCAGTAGTTTTACCTATGCCATGCGGACCAGCAATGATATATAGCGTTGGTTGTTTCATTATGTATATGCTACAATTTTTGTACTGCCGTCCGGGTATTCTGCGTACAAATCTCCGTTACGTTCATAGTAAATTGGCAATCCTTTCGAAAAAGCCTTTTCTTTTGCCCTTCTTATTATCGACTCACCTGCATTGTAAAATTCCTCTGGTGTCATGTCAAAACTCGATTTTGACGCTCCGCCATAGTTGATCAATGCAGGCTGAATATTTTTCTTATCCATAGTATCACCTATTCATTCACAAAACCGGTTAGGGCAATTTAAAGTCTGAATAAAACTGTTTTGCTATAGCCTCATATTCTTTCGCCTTAGCCATATTACCCAACTTCTGGTACGACATTGCTATATACGGTATGTCTCTCGGGCTTTTATCTATGGTAAGTTCTTTGTTTATTATATCTATCGCCGCTTGATATTGACCGCTCAAGAAATAACACCTACCCAGATTAGAATAGGCATTTACATAGGTAGGAGCCAATTCTATTGTTTTTTTAAAATACTCTATTGCCTGTGCATATTGCTTAGCATTCAGGTGAACGGCGCCCATATTGTTCACCGCATTCGGATCGTTTGGATTCAAGGCTAACACTTTTTTGAAGTATACTGCTGCCGAATCGAATCGTTGCAATTGGTAAAAGCAAGTGCCAATTTCCTGAATCGCATTTAGGTAGTTAGGCTCAAATCCCAACATTCTGTGGTAGTAATATATTGCTGAGTCGTAACGCTGTAACTGTTTGTAGCTCAGTCCAAGGTTATAATAGGCATACTTAAAGTTATTATCCAGAGCAAGTGATTTTTTGAAATACTCAATTGCCTGTACATATTTACCATTTGCCAAATACACATTACCCAGATTATTTGTAGCCGTTGAGTTGCCCGGATCTTCTTCAAGCGCTTTGCGGTCATAATATTCGGCTGAGTCGAAAACCCTATTACGGTCGTATACCCTACCCAATTCTACAAATGCCTGTGAGTACTTAGGGTATATAGCCAGCGACTGGTGCAAGTGGCTAATACATTCTCTATCGTATTCCTTCTTTTTTAGCGAGTCTTTTTCGTTCGGATACCTATTCTCTGCAATAGATGTTGCCACAAAATGATGAAGGCGACAATCGTTGGGCGATTTTTCAACGTCGGTTTTGTACAGCGTATAATCGTCTATCCAATCTTGGTTGCGGGCAAAGGTCATACCGCCGAATAACAATACAAGCGGTGCAAGAATCATCATTACCTTACTACTTTTAATCAAGCTCAGGTCATAATTTTCAGACTTAAGTACCCATTTTTCAATAGCCAAAGCGCCAGCCAGACATATACCCAGAGAAGCAAAGAAGGTAAAACGCTCTGCTAATTCGGCGCCCATCAGGAATGGTAAGTTAGAGAAAAGAAATATTGTTCCCAAATAAAACAAAATACTAAATACCCAAGGGTCGTTTTTGCTTTTCATAAAACGCGTAACCAATACATAACCCAATCCACCATAAGCAGCAAAAGACAACCAAAAAGCAATACTGGTAAAATCAGCAAATGGTATGGCGTTGAAAGAGTAGTTGCAAAGCAACGGATACGGTAGGAACATGAGTTTTAAATATTTACCCATTACTACTACTCCAGTGCAAAATTTTGACGCTACGCTCGGCGCTCCTGCCAACGCATTGTCTATAAACTCAACCGGCGTGGGTTGATTTGCATTGTATTCTTTTAGAACCGACCATCTGATACCAATGAAAATCAGTGTAACAACCACTGTGCTGACTGACATATTGATGGCGCGCTGTGTGTTTTCGTTGCGGTAAAAAAAGAATATAATTGGTACTAGAGCCACGAAACTAAGCACCGTCTCTTTTGATAAATAAGACAAAAACAAAATAAATGAACCCAATAATAGTTGCGTCATCTTGCCATCGCGCATATAGTTCATAAATACATTAAGCGATAGGAAAGCAAAAAAGAAGCACATAAGCTCATCGCGACTCTTTATATTAGCTACTACCTCCGTATGTATAGGGTGCACTGCAAATATCATTGCAGCTATAAGCGCAATAATCGTTTTCTTACCTGCAAAAAACTTATCTAAAAATATAAATAAGGCTACTACGCATCCGGCAAACCACAAAACATTGAATAAGTGACCCATCATAGGACTTAAACCAAAAATCTCGTACTCTATGGCAAACATAACCAACGACAAAGGACGATACATGTCGTTTGGTATGATCAAATATCCCCTCATGTGCGGTGTTTGCATTAACTCGCCAATGCCGGCAAACCCTTTGAGCACCATTTTGTTTTCTTTCAGTACCATTACATCGTCAAGTACAAAACCATTTTTAAGGGTATTGATATATAAGGCTATAGCCAATATAGCAAGGCCAAAACAAAGCTGAGTAATAGATAAGAAGCTATTTTCGTTGGATGGTTTTACCTTACTTGCTGCTGCCGCGGGCGCAGGCTGTTTGGGCGCCGCTGGTCTTGCCGCCGGATTGTTATTAACTGGTGCTGTATTCTGTTTCTTCGCCATTGCGTAAAGTTAGGATGCTATAAGCCAAAAGTAAAAATTCAAATGTGCATTTCAAATTTTGGCGCTAATATAAATTGTAAAACTGGGCAGCGCTATACAACGGGTTGCGCTAAACAACAACCGATTCAAAACTCAGCGCCATAAATCAGAAGTTAGCAATTGCGCTACCTGTAAATTATTATAAATCACCACTTTTGTTAAGCAAACCCTAAAACAAAGCGCTCATTAAATCCTGCAACTCTACGGTGTCGTATATATCCTAAATTTGAACAACCATGTTACACAAAATCAAAAATTTACTTGGGTTTGCATTGCTGCTTATGCAATTGACAGCATGTGCACAAAACGACAATTACGAAAAATCTAAAACGTTCAGGCAAATGAATGCAAACACAGCAAAAGCTACAGAGCACAAAACAGAGATAGCTACTTTTGGAGCCGGTTGCTACTGGTGTACAGAAGCCCAGTTTCAACAATTAAAGGGTGTAAGTAAGGTAGAGTCAGGTTTTAGCGGCGGACACGTTGATAATCCATCCTACAGAGAAGTATGTAACGGCACAACCGGTCATGCCGAGGTTTGCAACATTACTTACGATCCTGCCGTAATTTCATTCGACGAACTTTTGGCAGCATTCTGGACCTGTCACGACCCTACTACCCTCAACCGTCAGGGCAACGACGAAGGCACGCAATACCGCTCAGTTATTTTTTATCACAACGACGAGCAAAAACAAAAAGCAGAACAATACAAGAAAAAGCTAAACGACGAAAAAGCCTGGGCGAACCCAGTAGTGACAGAGATAACAGCCTTTAAGAAATTTTACAAGGCCGAAGACTACCATCAAAACTATTACAACGACAACCCCAATCAGTCCTACTGCAAATTTGTAGTTGGGCCGAAAGTAGATAAGTTTAAAAAGGTATTTAAAGACAAACTGAA
>CAZLPE010000173.1:0-6281 GCA_964561325.1 uncultured Flavipsychrobacter sp. | reverse complement strand
CCTGCCTCTCTATAAAACTTTGAAGCTATTACTTAACAACTGTAAACTTGTGCGAAGTAGCTATACCATCAGCAGTAATGATGAGGTAGTAGTTGCCCGGAGCAAGTTTCTTAGTAGACATTCTGAATTCTTCTGTCTGAACGTTGTTATGAACTTCTTTGCTTACAAAACGGCCAAGACCGTCGATGATAGCGTAAGAAATTTCTTTTACGTTCTTAGAAAGGTTAACAGAAAGGTTCATGTAGTCGGTAGCAGGGTTTGGATAAACCTTGATATCCTGAAGAGACTGGTTAAGTTCTTTTACATGAATATCTATCGGAGGAGTAGTAGTAGTATCAGGATGGTTGTTTACGATAAGCGCAACAGCCGGAACCAGACCTTGAACGCCGCTATAGTTGAAAGAGTCAACTGAACGGATGAAAGCAGCCTGAGAGAAAGGAATAAGACCGAAGTTAGCGGCAGGAGAACCTGTCATTGGCGTACCGCCGGTGCTATAACCGCCAGCCCACATCATGCTTGAATATTCGAAGAAGTTTGAAGTAACAGCACGGCCAAACATACGTGGGTATGGGCTAGCGCCGCCATCGCAATACAACAAGAAGTTTGCAGGAACCTCAGCAGCTATGTAGTAGTAAGCGTTTGAATCGAGGAATATAGGACGACCTGGGATTGAAGTAGTAGGATCGCCCCATGGAGCTGTGAAAATAACGCCTGAAGTATCTGTAGTACCGTTGAAAGCTTTGTTAGCCATAGAAACCAACGTCAACTCGCCGTTCTGAACGATGCTATCCATTGGCTGACCAGCTGCGCCGTCTACCCATTTGAAAGCATAAAGGTTCATATTGCTTGCGCCCAATGGGCCTAAAGTCTGGCTGTAGATAGAGAACTGTACTTTGCTCAAAGCAGTGCCGCCTCTTGCAACGAAGTACATAGGACCCCAACATACATCGGTAGTAGCAAATGAAGATGGACCGTGCGCTGCAGTAGCTATAGGAGCCTGAGCTGCGAAGTCATAACGTCCTTTTGAATAAACGCTATCGCTTGCATAGAAAGAGATAGTAGTTGAGTTGTCCAGAGGATACTGATCGGTAGTATCTGAAAGGATGTTGTACTGCAGATCGTAACGACCAGCCGCAGTTGGCGCCAAGCTGTACTCAGATGGAGAATATAAAGCCCAAATAGAGTCTGGAGCAACGTTTGCTGTGCCAGTGAAGGTAGTCAGGTTAACGCTGGTATCTCTGCGCACTACTGTAGCCGAACCGCCTGTTGGGGTAAAGCTGAGCGATGTAGCTACTTTTACGTTTTTAGCGTCGCTTGAACCGTAGTTGGCTACGAAAGCGCCGTTAAGACCTTTATAAGCCATTGGCGTAGTGCCGGTGTTCAACTGATTGTAAGGAACAGCGTAGTTTGCCCAAGCAGCAGCGCCGCCGGGAACGAAACCAAGGTCGTTACTATTGTTGATACCCCATGGAGTTATCGTCATTTTTACAGAACCTGCTGGAAGCGTATGGTACTGAGCCGATAAAGCTATACCGTCGAGGTTGCCGATCATAAATACCGGAATGGTAACAGAAGTACCTGAAGTACCGCCAGCCATGCCTATAGGGCCTGCGCCGGGATATTCGTTGATGATAACTACCGCTACGGCGCCAGCTGTTTGCGCCTGAAGGGCTTTGTAACCAAATTCGCAAGGCGTAGTAATTGGTCCTCTCCAAATAACAGCGATCTTACCAGTCATGTCTGTAGTGAAAGGAGCGCAACCGAAAGAATCGGGACCGCCAAAAATTACAGGAACATCGATAAGCGGCGTAGTTACAGGTCCACCCCATGGAGTAGTACCAGACCATGCTGCAGTAAATTCTTTGTTACCTGCAATCGCAGAAGGAGCAGATACCTGAAAACGCAATCCTACATAGTCTTTGTACCAGTTTGAATCCGGAGTGTAAGTATTAGGACCAAACGCTAAAGGGTGAATCTGGGCGTTACTCACATTTGCAACGCCGATCAGGGCAGATGCAAGGAGCAACTTTTTAAGAGAGTTGAGATGCTTCATAAAAAAAAATTAGATTTTTGGAGTATAAAGTTATAAACATTCCTGTACATAAAACAAATTCACCCACAATTGGGCGATAATATTTTTTATCTCCATATAAATTTATCCTACCAATCCAAGCTGTTTACTCAAAGATAACATGCGGTCTATGGGTACTTTAGCGGCTATACGCAGTTCCTCATCCATCAGAATTTCGGGTTGTTCGTATTGCATACACAGATACAATTTTTCCAGCGTATTCAACTTCATATGCGGACAATCATTGCAGGCGCAGGCATTGTTTGGCGGAGCGGCTATAAATGTTTTGTGCGGTGCATTCTTCTGCATCTGGTGCAATATGCCCGCTTCGGTTGCTACAATGAAAGTGTCAGCCGCATTGGTTTCAGAATATTTAAGTAGTTGCGTGGTAGATCCTACAAAATCGGCAATAGCCAACACAGCCTCTTCACATTCGGGATGGGCTATAAACTTAGCCTGGGGATATCTGTTCTTCAACTTGGTGATTTTCTCGAGCGAGAATATTTCGTGCACCATACATGCGCCATTCCACAACACCATATTGCGTCCGGTCTGCTTGTTTATGTATCCGCCCAGGTTCTTATCGGGTGCAAATATGATTTTCTGGTCGGCAGGCAGGCTCTCTACAATGAGCTGTGCATTGCTCGATGTGCAAATAATATCGCTCAGCGCCTTTATGCCTGCCGAGCAATTGATATAAGATATTACCAGATGGTCGGGATGTTTGTCTTTGAACGCTTTAAACAGCGGCGGCGGACAACTGTCGCTGAGGCTGCACCCTGCCCGCAAGTCAGGCAACAGTACTTTTTTATTCGGATTAAGAATCTTAGCCGTTTCGGCCATAAAGTGAACGCCGGCAAAAACTATTATCTCGGCATCGGTCTGCGCGGCCTTTTGCGCCAGTCCCAAACTATCGCCTATGTAGTCGGCAATATCCTGTATATCTGGTTCCTGGTAGTAGTGAGCCAGTATTATTGCATTCTTTTCTTTCTTCAGCTTGTTTATCTCTTCAAACAGATCCAGCGTAGGATCTATTGCCACATCTAAAAAACCTTTCTCATTAATTTGCTCGGTTGTCATCTTGTGTGCTATTTATATATATGGAATAATACATTGCTAAAGAAGAACTATTTTTGATAATATTTCAGGAAAGCAACCCATCCACAGCGCTTATCCACATTCCTAATAATAGCTTTTAAAGTTTTTAAAACTAAAACCTATTATTATTAGCATTGGGGAAATGGGGAATAAAAAGTGAAAGAGCTATTGCAAAATTAGAACATTAGGTTTACTAACAGTTTACTACCGCGTTATTAACATAAAAATAGGCCGCTAAACGATAGCGAACCAACGTAAACGTGGAATTGTTGATAAACTGGACTGTTAGAAAATAACACAACGTTAATATCAGGACAACTTGTGGACAACGGATAATAAGGTGGGATAACTTTTGTGGAAAACGTGCTCAGAAAAAGTTATTCCTAAAACCGTTTTGTTTTTACAGGCGTTTTTAACGGTTATCCACACCTCACTGGAATAACTAATCTGGTAGAATATGATTGATTATTAATGGGTTGTGGAGGTTTTGTATAGATAGTATATATCATAACCAGCGCACTGGTAAGTAGAGCGTGTTAGCAAAAAACTGTACATATACTATGAATACCCTGTATAAAGCGATCCGCGACTTAGCCTGACAACCGAGTGTACTATATATAAGGAGTGATGTAAAAGGAATGTGGATAAAATAAAAAGCAAACCGTTGATAAGGATAGAAATAACAAGCGCTACAAACGAAAAAGTAGCTATAAAAGCCTGCCAAAAAAATAAATACCGCTAAAAATGCTACCGACTTAATAAAAAATGACCAAATTTAGACGCAAATAGGAAAATAAAAGTGAGAATCTGTTGATAACTGTGTGAAATCTCATTATTTCCCATAAATTTGCCGTCCTTAATATAATAAATAATAAAACCTGCAATGTCTGTAATACAAACTATCAGAAATAAGTATGGGAAAATAGCTGGCGGCATCATAGCTGTTGCACTTGTTGGCTTTATCATTTCTGACGCCTTCAATGGTTCCTTTGGTAATTTTTTCAGAGGAAGGGATTCCAATGTAATGAAAGTAGATGGGGTTAAAATAGAACCCAGAGAATATCAGGACAGGGTAAAAGAATATGAAACACTGTACGCGATGTTTAACAAAACCCGTAATCTGGACGAAGCCACCCGTGCGCAAATGAGCGAACAGGTGATACAGATGATCGTGTATGAAAACGTAGTGGGCGAACAGTGCGACAAACTGGGCATTACAACAAGCGAAGAAGAAAAGAAAGAAATGATATATGGCGCTAATCCCGATCCGCTGATTCGTCAGTTTCAGATCGATGGTCAGCAGATATTCATCAATCCGCAAACCAACCAGTTCGATCCGCAAATTGTAAAGTGGATGGAGAAACAACTGGACGAAGAGCCGCAAAAAACCGACCCAACCGGAAAAATTCGCGAACAGTGGGAAACAGTGAAAGCTTATGTAAAACGCATGAGCCGCGTTAATAAATTTAACTCGCTCTATGCCGGCTCTTCTTATGTGCCTATGTATATGATGAAGCGTATGGCTGCCGACCAGAATGCTATGGCTTCTATTAAGTATGTAAAAATACCTTTCTCTACAGTATCTGACGCTGAAGTAAAAGTAACCGACGACGAAGTGAAAGCATATATGCAGAAACACGCTGCACAGTATACCAACGATCAGCCTACAAGAACTATAGAATATGTTTCTTTCGACATCCTTCCTTCTTCTGCCGACACAGCGCGCGCTATAGAAGGTCTGGAAGCTATAAAAACAGATTTGGCTAATACTTCTAAAGATTACAAAACTTTTGTAAACAATAAGTCAGACGAGGTTAACTCTTACAGCGAAGCGTTCCTGAACAAAAGAACATTTATGTCTCGCTATTCAGATACGATCATGGGCATGCCTGTTGGCGCTATCTACGGACCATATTACGAAAACGGTGGATACAGACTTACAAAAGTTACCGATCGCAAAACATTGCCAGATTCTGTGAAAATGAGACACATACTGGTAATGACTAAATCGCAGGGTAAAGAAATAATGAGCGATACGCTGGCTAAAATGAAACTGGACAGCGCTATGACAGCTATTAAAGCTGGCGGCAAATTTGACTCTGTAGTTAATGTGTTCAGCATGGACGAGCAGAGCAAGAAAAACGGCGGCGAATATACCTTCACTTTGCAGCAACGCGTAACAGTATCGAAAGAACTGGGCGATTACATATTCGACGGTAAGGCAGGCGACAAAGGCGTAGTAAAAGTGAGCAACGACAACTACTCTGGCTATCATTATGTAGAAGTGATAGAGCAGAAAGGTATAGCGCCAAGCATACAGCTGGCTACCGTAACTAAGCTACTTGCCCCAAGCGACAGCACAGTAAACGCCATATATGGTAAAGCAAACGAGTTTGCCGGTAAAAATCAGACCGCAGCAGAATTTGACGCTACTATAAAGAAACTTAACCTTGACCGTCGCGTAGGCGAAAACGTAAAAGTTAACAGCTTTAGCATAGCCGGTTTGGGCGCTGCGCGCGAAATAATAAAATGGATGTACGACCACAATGTAGGCGACATATCTGCAGTATTCCAGTTGGGCGATCAGCGTTATGTAGTAGCAAAACTGGCAGGCATACAGGAAGCAGGCATAATGCCGCTGACTGCTGCAAACCGTCCGGTACTGGAACAGAAAGTAAGAGAAGAAAAGAAAGCCGAACTGCTTGCTAAGAAATTTGCAGGTCAGTCGTCGCTCGACGCTATTGCTCAGGCAGCTAACGTAACTGTACAGGCAGCTGATACTGTAATGATGGCAGGCGGTTTTGTAGCAAATCTGGGTTACGAACCTAAAGTTGTTGGCTATGTATTCAACAAATCATTCCAGCCAAACACAGTTTCTCCGGCAATAAAAGGTCAGGGCGGCGTATACTTTGTAACAGTGGGCAACCGCGTTATGAACCCGATAGGTCAGGAAATGATGCCAATGCTGGCACAGCAACGCGGAATGCAGGAAAATCAGATGAGAAATCAGATTAACCAGACACTCCAGCAAACGCTAACCAAAAAAGCAAAAGTGGAATACAACCACGCTAATTTCTAAAACTACATTTTTATAAAAGCAAAAGACCAATCA
>CAZLPE010000172.1:0-6572 GCA_964561325.1 uncultured Flavipsychrobacter sp. | reverse complement strand
GGCAATGCCAACATTGTTAGATAATTTAGAATATAATTGTTCTTGATTTTTAGCTGCGTTAAACGCCAAACTGACGAAGATGATGATCGAGGTGCATCCATGTAGCCAGCCCACATTGTTTTGTAGTAAGATATCCAAAAGACGGATTCGCTAATTTGAACCGAGTTCCGGGCAGCGCAAGTTGGCGTATCAGTTCATCGGCCACACAAGGCGTTAGCATATTATTTTTCATGTGGTATAGCGGTATTATTTTTCAACTAATTGTTTCAGTGCATTGTTCATCCTTATAAAATTGTTCCGGGTTTCTGCGCCTATTTTGCGCAATATCAGTCCGCTTAGCAATCCGCTGAAATTTTCACCCTGTGTTAGTTTTACCTGCCCTGCGCTCAATTGTTCTATCTGAAAATAATGATGCCCATCGAAAATGCCCCTGAACCACAAACTACCCAACCAGTCGAAGTAACTGTTTTGCCGCACAGTGAGCACACGCGGCCTAAACACATATGCTTTACCGCCATTCCACATGGTATTGGTTAGTCGCGCACCTACGCGTAGGTCGCCTTCTATGCTTTTTATAAATGGGTTCCAGTCGCCATATGCTTTAAAGTTAGCCAGCGCCTGCCATACCCGCTCCATGGGCGCATCGATTATAATTTCGGTTACAATACTCTTGCTCATACAATTGTTTTTGTTGATACAAAAGTAGATGGACGTTCACCCTCTGCCATTAACAATTGTAAAGAAATTGCGGTGGTCTGTTAATTTCTTCGTTTCCTTATCCGGCTCATAGATACCGGCGTTATACCCAAAAACGATGCTATAATATGGTGCGGAGCCCGCAACAGCAGGTCGCCGTGCTGCGCCTCAAACTTGCGATAGCGTTCCTCCGGGCTGTCTAAAATAAACGATGACAAAAGCGCCTGACCGTTGATGAAACGTTGCTCTGCTACTTTGCGCGCCAGCATGTGCATCTTAGGTATTTCGTCATACAGCCGCTCCAGCCGCGCGTAGCTGATCACCAACAGGTCGCATTCCTCTATTGTTTCCAGCGTTTGTATACTGGGCGTTTGCCGCAAAAAACTCTCGTAGCTGCTGGCAAACAAATGCTCCTTAAAGATAAAGCCGGTGATCTCCTCCCCATCTTTTGTATAGTAGAGCCGCACCAATCCTTTGAGTATAAAAAACAATTCGCGCGCCACCTTACCTTCCTCGGCCAGTTTAAACTTTCGGGGTACTTGCCTGAAGGCAAAAGCGCTCTCGATAAGTAGTTTTTCAGCGGCCGTAAAACTAACTATTGGATTGACATACTTGTAAAAATCATCAAACATATCTACAATAAGTTACTCCGAAATTTAGCGATTTCACATCAAACCTTAATATCATTTTGCCTTTACTACAATTGTTTTGTCGCCTTTGGCCACCATACGGCCTATTGGGGCGCTGTAGGCTTCAAGGCCGTACTGCCGCAACACATCCGTAACGTCTGCAACCGCGTTGGCATTTACAGCTACAAGAAGCCCGCCATTGGTTTGCGGATCGGGCAGCAGGCTGAATGCTTGCATAACATCTACGCCGGCCTCAAACGCTATTTTAGCGCTATATGCATTCCAGTTGCGGTAGGTAGCGTCGGGTACAATGCGTTGCGTCAGGTATTCTGCTACGCCGGCCATTTTGGGTATTGCATCATAGTATAGTTCAGCGCTCCATCCGCTGCCTTCAGCCATTTCTATTAGGTGTCCGGCCAGCCCAAAACCGGTCACATCGGTCATAGCCGTTACCGCTTTTATGTTGCCCAGCGCTGCGCCCACTTTGTTCAGGGTGGTCATTTGCGCTACCAGCGCAGCGGCATGGTCGTCTTTTAGCGCTCCGCGCTTTTGGGCGGTCGCCAGTATTCCGGTACCCAGCGGCTTTGTGAGCAATAGTATATCGCCCTCTTTAGCTGTATTGTTTTGTTTTAGTTGGTTTATATCGCATAGGCCATTGACACACAACCCAAACAGAGGCTCCAGCGAATCTATGCTATGCCCTCCCGCCAGCGGTATGCCCGCTTCAGCGCAAATAGCCCTCGCGCCCTCCATTACTCTCCGGGCCAGCGCCGCAGGCAGCTTATCCACAGGCCACCCCAATATGGCCAGCGCCATAACAGGACTACCGCCCATTGCATAAACATCGCTTATAGCATTGGCCGCGGCAATGCGTCCGTAGTCGTATGCGTCGTCTACTATGGGCATAAAAAAATCTGTGGTAGCTATCAGCGCTTTGCCATTGCCCATGTCGTAGGCTGCAGCGTCATCGGCGCTGGCATTGCCTACCAGCAAACTGGGGTATGCGGGATCTATAATATCTGTATGCAACGCTTGCGCAAGCACAGCCGGCGAGATTTTGCAACCACAGCCAGCGCCGCGCGAATATTGGGTAAGTTTTATTTCGTTTGTATTGTCCATGTTCTGGGGTCATTAAATGAGCGCTCTACCGTTTCCTATCGGATCTACAGTAGCGCAGTTTATGTTTTTTCTGTAAAATATGGGTAGTACCACAAAGGTGGCGCCCGCAGTTTTTGCCGCTAAAAAAGCGTGTTCGGCAGGCGCTGCGTCAAACACCATGCGCTGCGCCCGGGCCAGTGCATTTTGTTGTTCACGCGTTTTTATTCCACGGTCGTAATACTTATCGTAGTAAGCGAGCAATATACTAAAGGCTGCACGGGTGTCGCCTGCCTCCAGCAGCCTGATCACCTGACGAGCTTGTTCGTTTCCCAATCGTTTCTGTATTCTGCTCACCGCATCTATGAACGACGACAGCGGAATGGTTCCGTACTCTTCCACTATATGCTGCAGTCTGGAGCTGAAATCGATATGTAAATAATACACTGGCGCCATACGCATACGCTGCCAAAAAAACTGTGGTAGGTTTACGCCGCCTATACGCTGACTTTCATCTTCGATCCATATCGATTGGCCGAAACGCTTTTTCTTATTTTCCTTAGAAAGCGCCATTGCGAGGTCGTTCTCAAACTGCTCCTGAGTCGGCTGCTGGCTATTGATACCGCCAAAAGCAGAACCCTTATGTCCTGCTATGCGCTCAAGGTCTACAACGGGCGTACCTGCGCGCTGCAATGCTTGCAATACTCCGGTTTTACCCGACCCTGTGTATCCGCCGAGCGTCTTTAATCTGTATGGTATTTTATATTGTTGCAATACCCAATTGCGGTATGCCTTGTAGCCGCCCTTTAGCGTAGCCACCCTGAACCCGTACAGATTGAGCAACCATGCCACCCCGCCGCTACGCATACCGCCTCGCCAGCAGTGCACCAGAACGGTTTTGTTTTTATCGCCTTCGTCTACCATACCAGCAGCTGCGCGCGCCGCCAACAGGGCCTCCACCTCCTCCACCATTTTGCGCATCTTTGGACCAAAATAATCCAACCCCTCCTTAATAGCCTGCTCCCTGCACTGCTGCTTATAAGCCGTGCCCACTACCTTTCTTTCCTCGTCGGTAAACAAAGGCATATTATAGGCGCCGGGGATGTGCGCGTGCAAAAACTCGCCGGGCGAGCGCACATCAACAATGGGATACCTTTGCGACCATGCCAAAAAATCATCTATCCGGAGTTGCTGCATGTATTAGTCCGGCCATTTTGAACCGCAATGGTAAAATTAGGAAATTACCCGACTATGTCCGCAAACAATTAGCCCCCTGAATTGAAAAACCCCGATCCTAAAAAAGTTCGGGGCTATCACCAAATCACACAAACCACTAACAATTTTAGGGTAGCAATACCTGGTCTATTACGTGTATCACTCCATTTTTCTGATATACGTCTTTTATGGTCACCATGGCAGTTTGGCCTCCATGATCTTTTACCATCAGGTTTTTTCCTTTTTGCATAATAGTCAGCTCTTCTCCCTGCACTGTTTTAAGCATCGCAGAGCCGTTGCCCATTTTTACTTTTTCCATCAGCATTTTTGCATCCATGGAGCCAGCCACTACGTGATAAGTTAACACACCCGTTAGTTTTCCTTTATTTTCGGGTTTTAGTAAATTGTCGACAGTACCTGCCGGCAGCTTACCAAATGCCGCATTTGTGGGTGCAAACACAGTAAAAGGCCCTGCGCCTTGCAAGGTTTCTACAAGTCCTGCTGCCTTAACTGCCGCTACCAAAGTGGTATGGTCTTTAGAGTTAACAGCGTTCTCCACAATATTTTTAGTGGGATACATGGCCGCCCCGCCTACCATTACTGTTTTTTGGGCCAAGCTGTTGGTGTTGGTTAGGGCTGCAAGCGCTAACGTCATTGCTGAAATCAGGAAAATACGTTTCATCTTTTTTCGTGTTTAGTTGTTTTGATTGTTGTACAATACCATATACGACGATCAAACATGGATGGTTCTAAAAACAACGAAAAACTTTTTCATCCCCCTAAGCAATGCAAAAATGCTGCTACATTACTTGTATAACAGTACATTTGCGCTCAATGATTTGATATTTTTATCGGGGTCTGCCCCACTTCTTTTACAATATTTATGCAAGATCTGAGCGTTTTTTTTGAACAGGAACATTTTATAGAAACCAAGGCGCCCAACGGCTACCAACCGCAGCAATGGGGCGCCAACATAGTGTGCGCTACGCAAAAGTCGTTTCACTGGGGCGATGCCGATGTGGTGTTTGTGGGCTGCGGCGACCGCCGCGGACAAGACGCAAACGCCCCGCACAGCCACAGCGCTAATGCTGTACGCGAAGAACTGTATAAAATGTACTATTGGCACAGCGATATAAAAATAGCCGACCTCGGCAATTTATTACCGGGCGCTACTGTTGGCGATACGCGGGCATCGCTGGTAACCGTGCTATCTGAAATATATGAGGCAGGCAAAATTGCCGTAGTCCTTGGCGGAAGCCACGACCTTACGCTGCAACAATACGAGGTATTCAAAAAATCGGAAAAAATGGCCATCGCCACTATAGCAGATATGCTTATAGATCTGGACGAGGCGGAAGAAATAAATGCAGGCAGCTACCTGATGGATATGCTGACGGAACGACCCAACTATATTGCACACTACAACCATATTGCATTCCAGAGCTACTACGCGCATCCGCATATGCTGGAAACGCTGGATAAACTGCGGTTCGACTTCTACCGCCTGGGCAAAGTGAAAGAGAACATAGACGATATAGAACCTGTATTGAGAAGCAGCGATATGTTTAGCTTCGACCTCTCCTCGGTGCGGTATTGCGATGCGCCCGCCAATATTACCGGCTCGCCAAACGGACTTACCGGCGAAGAGGCTTGCCAACTTACCCGCTATGCGGGTATGAGTCAGCAACTAACCTCGTTCGGTATATTCGGGTTTAATGAAGAACACGACAGCCATGGCATGACGGCTCGATTGCTGGCGCAAATGATATGGTACTTTATAGACGGATACCTGGTGCGTAAAACAGAGGCCCGACTCACAGAAAGAGACGAATTTGTAATATTCCATGTAAAATTCACCGACAACGATACAGAGTTTCTGAAAAGTAAGCGAACCAACCGCTGGTGGATGAAACTGCCTAACCAAACGTTTGTACCCTGCTCTTACAACGACTACCTGCTGGCCAGCGGCGACCAGCTACCCGAACGCTGGCTGCGCGAGCAAGAACGACTGATGTAATGCACTAACAAATAAAAAACTGCGCAACCCCGATCAGGATTGCGCAGTTTTTTATTTATTACTATCCGGCATTAATAGCCATCGCCATCTATCAGATTGCCCAAGCCGCCCAATATGCTGCCTTCTTCCTTACGTTTTGGTCCGCTGTAGGCCAATATTCTGCTGGCCAGACGGCTGATAGGCAATGTCTGGATCCAAACAGAGCCAGGGCCGCGCAATGTGGCAAAAAATACGCCCTCGCCGCCAAACAGCGTGTTTTTAATACCGCCCACAAACTGTATGTCGTACTGCACAGTATTCATAAACGCTACTATACAGCCGGTATCTATTTTCAATAACTGGCCCGGCGCCAACTCGCGACGCAACACATGGCCGCCGGCATGCACAAAAGCCATACCGTCGCCTTCCAGCTTTTCCATGATAAAGCCCTCGCCGCCAAACAAACCGGTACCCAGCTTTTTCTGAAACTCAATACCTATAGCAACGCCCTTTGCAGCGCATAAAAAAGCATCTTTCTGACATATTACTTTACCGCCAAGGCGGGCGAGATTCATAGGAATGATCTTGCCAGGATAGGGCGAAGCAAACGACACTCTTTTCTTGCCCATACCTACATTGGTGTACGAGGTCATAAACAGGCTCTCGCCCACAAGCAGGCGCTTGCCGGCGCTAAACAGCTTGCTCATCAATCCGCCTTGCTGCTGACTGCCGTCGCCAAAAATGGTTTCCATTTGTATACCATCCTCCATCATCATAAAGGCGCCGGCTTCTGCCATTACCGTTTCGTTGGGATCCAGCTCCACTTCCACATACTGCATTTCCTCGCCATATATCTGGTAGTCTATTTCATGGTTTTGCATAATTTTTTTTTGCTGCTAAAATTAAGGGATTTAGGCATTACGAAAAATCAGGATCGCGAT
>CAZLPE010000171.1:0-6670 GCA_964561325.1 uncultured Flavipsychrobacter sp. | reverse complement strand
ATCAGCGCATAAAAAACGATACGTATACAAACACAAACGGCGCCGCAACAATAAGCGAGTCGAAACGATCGAGCGCGCCGCCATGGCCGGGCATCAGCGCGCCAGAGTCTTTTACATCGGCCATGCGCTTTAGTTTAGACTCCAGCAGATCGCCAAGCGTGCCTGGTATTGCCGCGCACAGCGCAAAGGCTATCCAGTCGGCAAGACGGTAGCTTTGTGTAAAGTAACCCGTGGCTATGGCGCCGCCTATGGTCAGCAAGGCGCCGCCAATGGTGCCTTCCCAGGTCTTTTTGGGCGATATAGACGAGAAGGGCGTTTTGCCAATGAACGACCCCACCAGATACGCAAACGTATCGTTAGACCATATCATGAGTATAAGCATAATAGGCAGCAGATAGTCGTGTAGCTGCATATGTATGAGCAGCAGCATGGGTAGCGATATATAAAAAAGTCCGCCAAACGACTGCAGCATGGCTGGCAGCGATTGTTTTTTGCTCAGGGCGGCAGCCAGCAGCAGCAGGGCGGGGGCTACCGGCACAATCGTCCATACCAGCATAGCGGCGGCGTTGGCGCTGGTGAGCGTTTGGCCGTACAAGAAGAAATAAGGCAATATCACTACAAGGGGCAGCAGTTGCGTAGCTATGGGGAGCCATGCCGGCCAGTGCGCCTCCTTATCTATTTTCTGCATCAGCCGGAAATAATCGCGCAGGCAGAGCGCATTGATGAGCAGCGCCAATACCAAAAACGCATATTTGTTCCAGAGCAAGCCTACCAGCATAATGGCCGAAAACACGATAGCGCTGCCAAGCCGCTTGTAAAATGTGGGTAGATTGAGGGCCATAGCCTGTATATTATGATTTGAAGTTACTAAGCATTTTCTATAAGTTCGTCGGGCCTGAAATTATCGCTCCAGTTGGCCGCCAGCGGTGTTTTGGTGCGCAGCAGCATGTAGAACGACGCTGCGAACAATACCGCGCCGCCCGCAATGTACAGCGCAGGCGCTGTTGTGCTTTCTGTAAATGCTTTTACCGCCTTGTTGCTGTTGCCAATATAGGCCAGCACAATCTGAGAACCATTGAAAGCCATATGAGCCGCAATGCTGCACCACAGCGAGCCGGTAACGTTGTAAATAACCGCCAGCAACACGCCCGCCAGAAAAATAGACAGGTAGCCATAAATATTGGTATGCGAATAGGCAAACACCACGGCGGTAAACAGTATAGGCGCCGTCATGGTGAGTGTGCGCTGCTTTACAAACCGTAGCAATACGCCCCTGAAAAACAGCTCTTCGCCCACAGCCGGTATTATGGCCATAATGGTAAACATACGCAGGAAAGAGCCAAAATCGGGCATTTTAAAAAAAGCGGTCATCATGGCGTTGTTGGCATCTTGCGCCGCTTTTATCTTCGGGCCAAAGTCTATCAATCCCACCAGCGCTTCCAGGCCCTGCAGCATAGGCGCGGCGCCCAGCAGCGTCAGTACAGCCAGCCCCACCTGCATGGCATTGGGCGCGCGCAGCCCCAGGTATTCGGCAGGGCGCGGATGGCTGAGGTAGGCAAAAAGCGCCGCCGGTACCAGAAAAATAAACGTACTCAGCACGCCCTGCACTATAGTGGCTACCTTTACCATATAAGCGGGCGTTTGCTCGGTTATGCCCTCTATTTGCTCAAGGCTTATACCGGCCAGTTTGGGCAGAAAAGCCATAAGCATCACGCTGGCAAAACCTATCATGGTAAAAATCATGAGCAGAAACAGCAACAATTGCAGCCCCCAGGGGTAATACCTAAAATACTTCATGCTTTGTGGTATATTTTGGGTGCAAGATAACCCCTTATTACCAAAACACACCTACGCAGGCTGCCGTCATATAGCGTTTATCTGATTGTACAGATCGTAGGCGGTAAATACATTATTAAACAGGTCGGGCTTCAGGGTGGCAAGCTCCTGTTGCAGTTCTTTGTTTTTCTTGTTCTTTTTATCGTTCAGAAAAAAAATAGTAGCAGTTTCCTGTAGTATTGCAGGCTCCATGTCTTCCAGCGTATCTACTATTGCCTGCTCCCTTTCGGGCAGTTCGTCTGTGGGCGTGGTTTCCTTATAGCCTTTGTTCAGGCAGTAGTAGTTGGCGCCATTGCTGAATAATATTTTTGCAAATCCTATATTTACCAGAAACTCCATCTCCGTCCATAGCTCCGGCGCCTCCATGCCCAGTTGGGCGCGTTTGAAGAACAGACCATAGTCGAACCCTTTTTGTTGCAGTATATAGAGCAGCTGATGCAGTTGCACACGCAGGCCTATTTTGCCGGAGTATTGCAGCAATTGCATCAGTCTAAGGGTAGTATATCTCATATGCTGCTATTGTGTTTATCTTAAATGCTTATAACCATATCAATACGGATAATGACCGATATAGTCTTTACTATTGCGAGCGCCACTACTTTTGTATGTTATAGCAGGCTGACGACAAAAATAGGCAAGCTTAGGTAAAGCTTGCGGTTGCCTGGCAGTAATGGCAGAGGTTTATTTATTAACCCTAATTAACCTGATCTGGGAAAAAATGCCGTTTTTCGGCTCGTTTTTTGTCGCTATTGAGGCAGAAGCTCATAATAATTAGGAAATTTTGGCCGATATAGGGGCTGAAACTTTATTATTTTATTTATTTTTGTTGGTTATTACTCAAATTAGTGCATGGAAGAGATAGCTGCTGGCCCGCTGCTTGGCGAAATAAACAATCCCGACGACCTAAAAAAGCTGGATAAAAGCCAATTACAGCAGGTTTGTGATGAATTGAGACAGTTTATTATAGACTGTGTGAGTGTGCATGGCGGACATTTTGGGGCAAGCCTTGGTGTGGTGGAGCTTTCGGTGGCGCTACATTATGTATACAACACCCCCGACGATCAGTTGGTGTGGGACGTAGGCCATCAGGCTTACGGTCATAAAATACTTACCGGTCGCCGCAAGGTGTTTCATACCAATCGCAAGTATGGCGGCATAAGCGGTTTCCCTAAGCGCAGCGAGAGCATTTACGACACGTTTGGCGTTGGGCATTCGTCTACCTCTATATCGGCGGCGCTGGGCATGGCCATAGCGTCTAAGTATAAAGGCGAACACCACCGCCGGCATATAGCGGTGATAGGCGATGGCGCCATGACCGCCGGACTGCCCTTTGAAGCCCTGAACCATGCCGGCGTTAGCGGCGCCAATGTGCTGATAATACTGAACGACAACAATATGAGCATAGACCCCAACGTAGGGGCGCTCAAAGAATACCTTACCGAAATTACCACCTCGCAGGCCTACAACCGTTTCAGAGACGATGTATGGAATCTGCTGGGCAAGCTGCCCACTAAGGATTTTCAGAAACTGGCATCGAAGGTGGAAGCTGGTCTGAAAGGCGTGGTGTCTAAAAGCAGCAATCTTTTTGAAGCGCTGGGTCTGCGGTATTTTGGCCCTATAGACGGCCATAATGTGCTGAAACTCACCGAAACGCTGCGCAGCCTGCAAGGCATACCCGGCCCTAAACTGCTGCACATAAAAACGGTAAAAGGCAAGGGCTACGGACTGGCCGAAAAAGACCAGACGCTATGGCATGCGCCGGGCACCTTTGATAAGATAACAGGCAAAATAAATAAGAAAGTTTCGCTGGCGCCCGAGCCGCCCAAGTATCAGGATGTGTTCGGACATACGCTGGTAGAGCTGGCCGAGAAAAACAGCCAGATAATGGGTATTACGCCTGCTATGCCCTCGGGTTCGTCTATGAAGTTTATGATGGACGCCATGCCCGACCGCGCAATAGATGTGGGCATAGCCGAGCAACATGCCGTGACGCTGAGCGCCGGTCTGGCCACGCAAGGCATGAAGGTGTTTTGCAACATATACAGCAGCTTTATGCAGCGCGCCTACGACATGGTGATACACGATGTGGCAATACAAAAACTGCCGGTTGTGTTTTGCCTGGACAGGGCTGGCCTGGTGGGCGACGACGGGCCTACGCACCATGGCGCTTATGACATAGCGTTTATGCGCTGCATACCCTACCTGGTAGTAGCTGCGCCTATGAACGAGTCGGAACTGCGCAATATGATGTATACCGCGCAACTGCCCGAAACCAAGGAACCCTATGTGATACGCTACCCCCGCGGACAAGGCGTGCTGCCCAACTGGCGCACCCCCTTTGAGCAGATAGAGACGGGCACAGGCCGCAAAATATGCGATGGTCAGGATATAGCAATACTAACCATAGGCCATCCCGGCAACTTTGCCGTGCAGGCATGCAAAATGCTGGCTGCCGACGAAATATACCCCGCACACTACGATATGCGGTTTGTAAAACCCCTCGATGAAGCTATGCTGCACGAGGTAGCCCAAACCTATAGCAAAATAATAACCGTAGAAGACGGCACAATAGTAGGCGGTTTTGGTAGCGCCGTGCTCGAGTTTCTGGCGCTGCACAACTATACGCCCGAGGTGAAAATACTGGGCATACCAGACCGCATAGTAGAGCATGGCAAACCCGAAGAACTGCACCGCGAATGCGGCTACGACGCAAAAGCCATTGCCGATGCAGTGCGCGAAATGGCCGGACTGAAATCGCTGGCCGGAATACTGGCTTAAACTACTCCTTGCCGTTCTTAGTCTGAAGACTAAAAACAACGGGTTTTATATGTTTCGCAACTCAGATTTGACAACTTTTTAGAAAGTTGTCAAATCTTGGCTATATGTCGGTGGAATGCGACATACCCTAAGGTGCATATAATATTTTAATCAAATTTTTTTTATTCAAATGCACTTTGTGGATCGGTTTTTGAGCATCGGGTATCGCTCATTGCCTGTATAAATCCCACATTCGCAGGTCTGAAGACCTGCCTCCATGCAGTTCTTAGTCGGAAGAATAAGGACATTGGGGAATAGGTATCACCTGAATATTCCTAAAAAGCTATACGGCGGGTTATGGCATTTACAAATAATACAGCGCGCTAATATTCATTAATGTTGGACATAATATTAGTCTGCGATAAGACACTATCAGAAAACATAAAAACTGCCCAATAATATAAATTACTACATTCATCATTAAAATGTATATTATATATATAATCAATATATTTGTTTTTGTTTTTTAATGCTCGTATGGAATCAGGCGCGCCAAAAATGTTCTCTATATCATGTATGGTTAAAAATTTCATGTATTCAAACATGCCAATATAATTTACTATGTTCATGCGATATTCTTTTGTTCCACATGGATCTTCCTTCCAAAGATTATGCATACAATATAAAATAAATGAATTGTTGTTATTTTTATATTTTTGACTAAAAATCTCATTTAAATCTGAACTGTCTTTGACTCCTATTTTTGAATCCAATCGAAAATGCAAGAATTCATCACCTCTTCTCCAGTTATACTTTAACCGATCTTGACAATAAGACGTTTCACGCATTATTAATAATATAGCTATTATTTTTATGTTTTTCATAAATCTTTTCTTGTTGAAAATTCGATTGATTTAAGTGTATTTCCAGGAATGCCTTTTTTATTTTCGTATTCTTCCCCAAGCCTATTAAAATATGTATTAGACGCACCTCCAAGTAGTCCTCTTGTTCCTTGCCAGCCCCCTAAAATAGTCATTTCATCAATATTCGCCTGCGTCACTCTCCGAAGCTCAAGGTTTAAAACGCGGACCATTGCTCCTGCGGCCCCACGCTACGATCAAAAAAGTCGACCTTATATCTATTATCGATTCCTCGCGTAAATCGATGGGTCCTTATATTAAACTCACTCGGATTACCCCTTAAAGTGTCAATGTGTGGTCCCCTGTTGCTCAAATAGCGTTTCATAGCGTCAACAACAGGTGAATCTTTATTCTCCCGACGTCCAAAAGCATGCGCAATTATTTCATGTAAAGCAGATGTTTTTCGAAGGTCGTTCTCGCTCTAAAGATACGATACTTGTGCCGGTATCGTACTCGCCATACTGCTCCCATTGCAAAAAATACTTGCGCATTTTGGCGGTATGGCTGGCAGTGTTTATTACTGTTTTGCGCACCCGCTGGCCGCCGCCGTCGTACTGGTAGTAGCTGGTTATATCGCCGCTCATATCTACCACCACCTCAAGGCGGTTCTCGTCATTGTACATCATGCTTGTAAGGTGGTTCATGCCATCCACCATGTTGCAACGGGCATCGGCAGTTAGCGGGGGCTGGCATCGCCCATCGATTTGATAAACAAACATGCGATACCTACGGCATCGGATCACCTTGTTCTTGTGGCTATAAACATTCGATGCCTACAGCATCGGTTAGTTGGCGGCAAAAAATATTGATCTTGCATAAGAACGGTGTATAATATTTAGCCGTTTCATTAACCCGAAGACTAAGGAAATCATGATGTTACACCGATGCCGTAGGCATCAAATGTTTATAGAAAAACACATTTACGTGCGCCCGATGCTGTAGGCATCGAATGTATACTACACACGGGATAGTTTTTGTGCATTTGCTCACCGCCCTGAATGGGCATAATCCCAAATCGATGGGCATCGCCTATCGAACTATATCCTCACATTCGCAGGTCTGAAGACTAAAAACATCGGATTGATTTTATGTTTCGCAACTCAGATTAGAACTTTTTAGAAAGTTGGCAAATCTTGGCAATACGTGGGTGCAATTCG
>CAZLPE010000170.1:0-6719 GCA_964561325.1 uncultured Flavipsychrobacter sp. | reverse complement strand
CAACTGAAATAACTGGTTTTGCTTTGCCGGTAAAAAGCCCGAACGGGCTTAAACTAATAATAGCCCCGGGAGCATCCCGGGGTAAGAAATATACACCACATCAACCCGGAACGGGTTGAACTTGAAGGTATTATATGGTTTTTTTGTTGCCAATACCACTCAACACCTTCGGCGTTGGACCTCATATTCCTTATTACCGGAGGCTTCACCTCCGGCTATTAAAATTTTAGCCCATTCGGGCTAAGTACAAATTACAATAAAATTGAGTGACGAACATTCGATAATAGTTTGCGTCTTTTTGATGTACAATTGGCATTAGAACGGTACTTAGTCGAAAATCTAATAACACAGACAATAAGCAAACAATTGAACTATTACGAGAAAAGTCTAACAACAGTATATTCGCGGGCGCTTATAAAACAAACCAATATAACACATTACTGCCCACACCACAATTACCCCAACTTTCTGCGCCTTCATTCACTATATACGTGTTTCTTTGCAGTCTGTGTATCACCCTGCTGTATATAGTATGTTTTTGCTAGCGCTCGCAGCGCAGCTGGGATATGCCTTGTATTTTTTTGTTCGGATATTTCGCTTACCGATCACTACCATACCAACAGCAAACACCGCAGGGGTAACAGTAATAGTGTGCGCCAAAAATGAAGCCGGCAATCTTGCTCTTAATCTACCTAAGCTACTGGCTCAGGATTATTTTCACAACAATGGCAAGCCACTTTTCGAAGTAGTTGTGGTAAACGATGCCTCCACCGACGATACTGAAGCCCTGCTTGCTGCGCTAAGTGCAAAATATGAACACCTTAAAACAGTGCAGATATCGCCCAATGAAGACCGAACGCTTCAAGGCAAGAAATATGCCCTCAGCAAGGCGGTAGCCGCCGCGCGCTACGACCGGCTGGCGCTAATAGATGCCGACTGCGCTGCGGTAAGCAATCAATGGCTGGCTCTAATAACAGCGCCTTTGCAGGCTGGTAAAACTATAGTTGCCGGCTATGGCGGATACTACCGCCGGGCCGGCTTGCTTAATAGTTTTGTACGCTGGGAAACGCTGCACACTTTTTTGCAATACAGCAGCTATATACTGGCTGGCAAGCCCTACATGGCTGTGGGCCGCAATATGGCCTGCACAAAACAAGCGCTGATGCAGGCGCAACAATCGGCAATATGGAATGCGCTGCCCGGCGGCGACGACGACCTGCTGGTGAATATTGCAGGCACGGGCAGCAACACTGCCATTGTTTGCCCCCCCTCATCGTTTACTTATACCGATGCAAAACCCGACTGGACAAGTTGGGCGAGACAAAAACAACGCCACCTATCTGCCGGAAAATACTACAAGCCGTTTATAAAGATATTACTTGGCGGATATGCGCTCTCGCATGGCGCTATGTGGATAGCCTTTTTTCTACTCTTAGCATTAGGTATTCCTGCCATGGCGCTGACCGGTATGGCGCTGCGCTGCGCTATATACTGGACATTGTGGACTGCAACAGCCTACAAAACCAAAGAAAAAGGACTTATATTTTTATACCCGGTCTTCGATTTAGGCTGGCTGGCCTATAACTTTGCATTTCTGCCGTACATAACCTGGAAAAACAAACAACAGTGGACATAATACTCAAATACTTCGACGACTTTACCGATGAACAAATAGACCGATTTCGTAAACTGGATGGCTTGTACCGGGAGTGGAACGAAAAGATCAATGTGGTATCACGTAAAGATATAGACGCTCTATATCTTAAACATGTGCTGCATTCGCTGGCTATTGCCGTGATATGCCCGTTCGATGATGGCGCCGAGGTTATAGACATTGGCACCGGCGGCGGCTTTCCCGGTATACCGCTGGCCATATTCTTTCCGAATGTGCATTTTTTGCTGGTAGACAGCATTGGTAAAAAAATAAAAGTGACGCAAGAAGTAGCCGACGGCCTGGGGCTTAAAAACGTGACAACACTCCATGGCAGGGTGGAAGAAATAAAAGGACGCACGTTCGACTATGCGGTATCGCGCGCAGTGGCCCCGCTAGGCGACCTATGGCGCTGGATAAATCCGGTGATTCGCCGCGGACAAAAAAGCGATGAACTGCCCAATGGCTTAGTGTGCCTGAAGGGTGGCGACCTCAGAGAGGAAATAAAAGCTACCGGCATGCAAAAAATTGTGCAGGCATGGAGCGTACATAACATTTTTCAAGAACCTGAGTTTGAAGAAAAATGTGTGCTCTATGTACCCAAATTGTTAAAATAGGCACAATATTTGCTACTAAATTTTAAGATATAACAGGGGGGAGGAGATAGCCAATACCGGAAATTTACTATTGTCGGCAGTTAGCTATTGCGCAGCAGGATATTATTTCCTTTGGGCTTGCGGTGGTTGAAAGAAAAGTTGTATTTTTATTTATCAAGTTATTTAACTACCTCTATAATAAACCTTCTTATGTCCAAATCTATTACCCTTGCTGCAATTGCCGCAGTGTGTTTTGTAGCCTACTCGTGCAATAAAAACAGTACTACCGCCACTAATACGCCTGCTACGCTCGATCTACCGCAGACTACCTATCAGTATTACGAGGTACGCTACCCCGAGCGTTTTTACGATAGTCTGAATAGAGTGGCTACCCTTGGCCGGGTGCTTTTTTACGATGGTCATCTTTCCCTGAACAATGCCATTTCGTGCGCCAGTTGCCACAAGCAGGCCTTGGCTTTTGCGGACAATGCTGCGCTGAGCGTAGGCTACGAAGGCCGGCTCACCAAGCGCAATTCACCGGGATTTAATGCGCTCAACCGCTCTTCAATTCTGTTTTGGGATGGCCGCGAATCCAACATCAATAATCTGGCGCTAAAACCTATTACCAACCACGTGGAAATGGGTATAGACGACACTGCTGTATTGCCCGAAAAACTTGCTACGCTACCCTACTACAACGATTTATTTATGTCGGCATTCGGGAAAAACACCATTACTGCCGGAAAAATTTCACAAGCCATAGCCGTATTCCTCAACAGCATCAATGGTACCGGTAGCAGGCTGAGTAAGCATAATACAGGCCAGCAAGATGTGCTTACGGCACAGGAGCTGTATGGTATGCAACTATTTGACACTAAATACAACTGCGCCGCTTGCCACTCAGGCGGGGGCGGACCTTATGGCGGCATGCCCGGATTCAAAGACATAGGCCTCGATAAAACCTACAAAGACGATGGCCGCGGAGGATTACCGGGACTAAGCGCCGAAAAAGGCAAATTTAAAGTGCCTAATCTGGCCAATGTGGCGCTTACAGCCCCTTATATGCACGATGGTCGTTTTAAAACGCTCAGCGACGTGCTGGACCACTATAGCGGCAATATTCAGAATAGCGACAACCTCGATACTTTGTTGAAAAGAAGCAATGGCGAACCCATGCGTATGAACATTAGCCCTACAGAAAAACAAGCTATAATAGCCTTTTTAGGTACGCTCACCGACTACGAAATCATTACAGATCCCAAATTTTCCAATCCATTCCAAAAGAAATAATCAATGAAGAAAATATTGCTGATTGCTCTGCTTGCTACAAGCGGCAACTATAGTTTATTTGCCCAAACCGATACCCTAAAAACAAAAAAGCTGCAACATTCAGTGGGCGTGCAAATTAACGGGCTCATTAAGCAGGTGTTCAATTTCAACTCCACCAATACGCCAACCGGCAATCCGTACTTATTTACCTATTCCTTAAATTCCATAAAATCAGGTTGGGGAGGTCGTATTGGGTTGGGTTATGTGTATACTGAAAATTCCAGCAACGATGGCACAACCGATCTGAAAAGCACGATCAACGAATTACAGACCAGAGTAGGCATAGAAAAAGCCTTTAAACTTAACGACAAATGGAGTGCAGGCGTGGGTATAGATGGCCTGGCAAACATAAACGACGACAAGACAACGAGCAAAGTTGTTTCTTTCGACACAGTAACTACTGTTACAAAAAGCGCTATCAATAGTTATGGCGGCGGCGCCATGGGTTGGTTAAGGTACAATATTACCCCTCATATTCAGATAGGCACAGAGGCAAGCCTGTATTATGTATCTGGCAAACAGACGCAAAGCGTGAAAATAACCCGAAAAGTCTTCACCGGCGGCGGAGGTTCTTTCGAAACGTCGACCGAAATGAAAACCGATCCTACACTAACAAGCGTTTCCATGAGCCTGCCGATTGTATTTTATCTTTTGGTCCGGTTTTAGGCCTTTGGCAGCTTAGCTCCGTACGAAAAATATGCTTAATTACCGTAAGACGGCCCTAACCCGCGTCGTCTTTATATACAGGTGTAAAAAAGTATTCTTATTTTTGCGCACTGAATCTCTAAATACTATTAGTTCCATATATGGGTAGGATATTTGAAGTAAGAAAGTCATCGATGTTTGCGCGATACGACCGTATGGCCAAACAATTTAGCCGCGTAGGTAAAGAAATTGCGATAGCCGTAAAAAAAGGCGGTCCAGACCCAGATACCAACCCAATGTTGCGCCGGGTAATGCAGAATGCTAAGTCGTTCAACATGCCTAAAGACCGTATAGAAGCGGCTATAAAAAATGCGATGGGTAAAGACACCAGCAACTATGACGAGGTGCTTTACGAAGGCTATGCGCCCCACGGCATTGCGCTAATGGTAGTGACTGCCACCGACAACACTACGCGCACAGTTGCTAACGTTCGTTCGCACTTCAACAAAGGCGGCGGCACACTGGGCAATAGCGGATCTGTAGGTTTTCTGTTCAAGCAGGTAGGCACTTTCAAACTGAAGCCAGAAGGCCTGAACATGGATGATATGGAGCTGGAACTGATAGACTACGGACTGGAAGAAGTAGGCGAAGACAGCGAAGGAAATATTATAGTGCGTTGTGGCTTTACCGACTTTGGCGCTATGCAGAAGGCATTGGAAGAAAAAGGATTAACGCCTGTTTCATCAGCGCTGGAATGGTTGCCGCTGAATACTATAGAAATAACAGAAGCACAATCGGAAGATGTGTTTAAACTGATAGAAAGGCTGGAGGCAGACGACGACGTGCAGCATGTGTTTCATAACATGGGCTAATGGTTGTGCAAAGCTCCGAATCTACATTTTTACAGGCGCTTATCTGAACAAGATAGGCGCTTCTTTTTTCAAATTGCATGCACAGGGTACGGCGCACATACCGCGCCCGGGCTCATGTCGGCAAATTAATGTAAGTTTAACCCATGAAAACAGCAAGTTCATTACCATTGCTTGTTGGCCGCAAGCCTGTGCTGGAAGCTATGGAGCAAGGCGCAACCATAGAGAAGATATTTATGCTGCGCACCGCTAACGGACCCGACATTGTAGCCATAAAGCAAAAAGCAAGAGAACGGAACATACCCATAAGTCAGGTGCCCGCTGAGAAACTGGACTATATGACCCGCGCGCAGCATCAGGGTATAGTGGCATGGACATCACTGCTGCAATACACCGATCTGCAGGCTGCCATATCGTTTGTAGTAGAGAAGGGCGAGGTGCCATTATTTCTGTTGCTGGATGGCATTACCGACGTACGCAACGTAGGCGCCATTGCGCGGAGCGCGCTGTGTTGCGGGGCGCAGGGTATTATACTGCCCACTTCGCATGCCGCATCGCTTACAGAAGAAGCTATCAAGACATCGGCTGGCGCCCTGCGCAAAATAATGCTGTGCCGCACACCCTCTGTGCCTCAGGCTATAGATGTGTTGCTGCTGAACGGCCTGCAGGTACTGGGCACGCAAATGAAGGGCAGCATACCGGTATACGAAAGCGATCTTACCATACCGTCTGTAATAGTGATGGGCGCAGAAGATACCGGCATAAGCAAGGACGTGCTGAAACGCGCAGACCAACTGATACGCATTCCTATGGCCGCCAATTTCGATTCGCTGAATGTATCGGTAGCTGCCGGTATGATCTTGTATGAGGCATTGCGGCAGCGAATACAGACCAAATAAAAGCGTTGCAGCGCCGCAGCATTAATTTTAGATTTTATTTGCAACTTACTTATTAACTTCGGAAGGCTTAACACATCATCATTATGCTTTTACAGGGAAAGACTGCATTTATTACCGGCGCAAGCAGGGGTATTGGCGAGGCTATAGCGCTGAGGCTGGCGCGCGAAGGCGCAAATATTGTAATAGTTGCCAAATCTGAAAAAGAAGATCCCCGCTTGGGCGGCACCATTCATTCGGTAGCTATGAAAGTAAATGCCGCCGGTGGCCGTGGTCTGGCCGTGAAATGCGACATACGCGACGAAGAACAAATAATAGCAGCGGTGCAGCAGGCAATTTCGGTTTTTGGCGGTATTGATATACTCATCAACAACGCATCGGCAATAGCGCTGACCAACACCGAACAAACCGAAACAAAACGCTTCGACCTGATACATGATATCAATGTGCGCGGCACTTTTCTGGTAACAAAACATTGCGTGCCCTTTTTAAAAAAAGGCGATAACCCGCATATTCTAACACTTTCCCCGCCTATTGATATGGATACCAAATGGTTGTCGCCTTTTGTAGGCTACACCATAAGCAAGTACAACATGAGCATGATGACCATGGCATGGGCTGCAGAATTCAAAAAATACGGCATTGCTGCAAACTCGCTATGGCCTGTTACCACCATTGCTACATCGGCGGTAAAAAACCTGCTGGGCGGCGATGAGTTGATGAACAAAAGCCG
>CAZLPE010000169.1:0-6827 GCA_964561325.1 uncultured Flavipsychrobacter sp. | reverse complement strand
GCATTTGCCTACTTCTCTATCAAAAAACACTTCCTGTTCAGCTTCCCCTGAAAATCAAAAGGAGTAGTGGCTGCAGTAATATCTTTTACCGTCAGCGCCGGTATTTTATCGCGCTCCAGCACAAAGCCGGTGTTATTGTTAGAAAAATAAATCTTACCGCCCTCGGTCAGGCCTTTCAGTAGTTGTTTCAGCAGCTGCACATGGTCGCGCTGCACATCAAAATCGCCTTCCATCCGCTTACTGTTGCTGTATGTAGGCGGGTCGCATATTATCAGGTCGTAGGTGTTTGCCGGCATATAGTCCAGCCACTCCAGCACATCGCCATGCACAAAATCGTGTTGGGCGTCTTTATACAGTTTGTTATACTGCATATTGCGCTTGGCCCAGTTGAGGTAGGTCTTAGAAAGATCTACAGAAGTAACCATACGCGCTCCGCCGGCTGCTGCATAAACGCTGAACGAACCTGTGTAGCAAAACAGATTGAGTACATTCTTGCCTTTTGACTGCTCGCGGACCAAACCTCTGGTAATACGGTGATCCAAAAACAAGCCGGTATCCAGATAGTCCGTCAGATTTACTATGAAGCTCAGTCCGCCTTCATTTACTATGCGCTCCACCTTCAGCTCATCAAACTTTTCGTACTGCCCCTGCCTGCCCGCTTTGCGCTGCCGCACCTTCATAAAAATAAGATCAAGCGGCAATTCAAGCACCTCCGATATCGCCAACTTGCAATTCTGCAACCACTCTTCGTGTTCCGCGTCCTCCATGCCATGCCTGCGCTTATACTCTGCGGCATGCACGGCGCCGTTGTATAGCTCTATGGCAAACGGAAACTCGGGCAAATCGTGATCGTAAAAACGGTAGCAGGTTATTTCCTGCCTGCGCGCCAGCTTGCTAAAGTGCTTGTACACTTTCAGCAAACGGTTTCTGAACATTATAAATTTATCGTCGGCCAATGTTGTAAAATATAGACTGCAAGGTAGCGTATTATGCGCTGCCAACAGCCGATTGACAATAAGAACCTCGCGCCATGGCGCCAGAACAGCTTACTATTTTACTATATAGTAGATGTTAGTTTCCCACTTCATGCTGTCGGGCTCTTGCGGCGCCGTTACTACGTTTTCTTCTATAACTACCTGTTGGGTAAGCCCTTTTGCCGCCATAGCCTTGCCTATGGTTTCGTGCGCCTGCATAGATTTAGACGGCGCGCCTGTGTAACTGGCCATAAATGCACGCGCGGGGCCAACGTGTATCAGCGACAAACCCTTTGGCATGTTTGCAGTATCTGTAACCGGGAATGCCACCACCATGTCGGTAGAATGGGTGGCTGTGTCCCAGGTGTAATACAGGTTCGACTGCGGCCCGGTAGCTTTACTTCCAAGATCTTTACCCAGCGAGGCGCAGTTTACAGCGCAGTAGCTGCTTATGTCGTTCATATTTACCACCTTACGGATGCCCGCAAAAATGTGCTCTGCAAAGTCTATTTCTTTCACCTCCACTTTGGCCGCCACTGTAGTGTTTTGCTCCACGTATAGTTTCATATACTTCAGTCCATTTTCAAAATCCGGACCAAGTAGCTTTTCCATATTCATTACCAGTAGCGCAGCGTTCCACGGAAACGACATATGCTGAGTAAAACCCCATGTAGCCTTTGTACTTCCTGCGCTGTCTTTGGCTATTAAAAAACTCTTTGCTTTACTATCGAACGGTTTCAGAAAATGCAATTCACAATCCATAGACGTGCCATTTATCGCTATCGTTTTCATCTCGCCCTCGCCTGTCTTTTTTTCATCGCCTACCCAGTGGTAGCTGCTACCCACTGCGCCATCTTCTCCATTGTAAGTCAGCTTCATCGTGCTATCCAGTCTGTACCAGGGGCTCCAGTGCGTCCAGTTCTTATACTTCACCATTTGCTCAAACACTGCCTCTTTGGGCGCGTTGATAACTACAGTGCGCGACACGGTAAATTCGTTTGGCTCTACAAGCGCCACTATCAGAATTGCAGCCGCTACAACAAGTATCGTGACAATCAGAAAACGTAAAAATTTTTTCATATTCAATCGATTTGCGCCAAAAGTAGAAAAAATTCAATCGTATGCATATAGGGCATGGTATAAACCAAGGTCATAAACAGGGTGATTTTACCTAATATCTATACTACAAAAGCGCAAACAGTAGTATACAATGTGCTGTTTTCAGAAGCACACCGGTAGCTTCAAAAATTATAACCCTTTGTTTACCACTTATTTTCAGACCTTTGCACCTTGCATTATGGGCCACATAAGCGTAGGAAACAACCGGTTGCATTACCAGATCTGGGGTGCGGGCAAGCGCCTTGCGCTGGCGTTTCATGGCTATGGCAACGATGCCGGTATGTTTTTGCCTATACAAGAATATACCGCTGACCAATACACGTTGCTTTCTTTCGATTTGCCGCACCACGGCGGCAGCCAGTGGCCCCAAAACACGCCGCTTACACAGCCCCAACTAACCCAACTTGTGCAACAGCTTATGCAGCAATATGGCGTAAATAAAATATCGCTGCTCGGCTATAGTCTCGGCGGCCGAATCTGTTTGACCATTGCAGCCAGCCTACCAAACGCTATAGATAAAATGGTGTTGCTGGCAACAGATGGGCTTACTATCAATAGCTATTACGTTTTCCTGACGCGCACATGGCTTGGCCGTTTGGTATTCCGGCATCTGCTCACCCATCCCGGCCCGTATTTCGCCATTGCCGACTTTTTAGAACGTATAAAACTACTCCATCCGTCGCGCAGTGCCTTTGTAAAGAAGGCCATGCGCACGCCTGAGAAACGCGAGATGCTGTTGCAGGTATGGCCATGCCTTAGCGAACTGCTACCCCACCCCCGCACACTAAAGCGTACTATTGCCCAATATAACATGCAGTTATGCATCTTTATGGGCGTGCAAGACAAGATTATGCCGCCCCGTATTGCGCGCAGGTTCATTAGCGGCCTCGATTCAGCCCGCCTGATCGTTCTGGAGAAAGGTCATAAAATATTTGATAACGAAACCGCGCAGCAAATAGCTGGGCATCTTATTTAATCATGCCGGCAGCCTTAGTACTTTGCATTGCGCTCACTGTTTGCTATACGGCGCTGATAGCTACCTACCGGCTGGGGTGGGCAAAACAAAAGACCTTTGTAATTCCGCCCGACTTTGCGCCCACGGTTTTTATATCGGTAGTAATCCCTGCGCGTAACGAACAAGAAAATATAGGCGCATGCATAGAGTCTATACTGGCTCAGGTATATCCCTTGGGTCTATTGGAGGTAATTGTTGTAGACGACCATTCTTACGATAATACCGCAGAAATAGTGGGCGAATTTTCAGAATACAATGTCCGGTGCCTGGATCTTGCCGCCCACCTTGATTATGACAAACCCACCACCGCGTTTAAAAAAGCGGCGCTGGCTGCGGGCATAGCTCAGAGTAAGGGTGAACTTATAGTAACCACCGACGCCGACTGCGTGGCCCCCAATGCCTGGTTGATGCATATTGCGGCTATATACGAATTGCAACAGCCCGAAATGGTAGCGGCTCCTGTAATATTCAAAAGCGACAATAGCATTTTGCAGGTGTTTCAGCTCATAGACTTTATGACCATGCAGGGTATTACCGCTGCAGCGCACCAGCTACAACTCGGCAATATGAGCAACGGCGCTAATCTGGCGTTTCGCAAAGCTACTTACGAAACCGTTGGCGGCTATGCAGGCTCCGAACATATGGCCTCGGGCGACGACTACCTGCTTACCACAAAATTCAGCAGACTGCGCCCTAATGCTATTGCCTATCTGAAAAGCGAACAGGCCATTGTTACCACTGCGCCGCAATACACTTGGACCGACTTTTTGCAACAACGTATTCGCTGGGCGTCAAAATCGGGCAAGTATAACGACTATAAACTAACTGCTGTGTTGTCGTTAGTATATCTGTTCAATGTTGCTATTGTAGCGGTAGCAGTTGCAGGGTATAGTCAGCGGGTTTGGTTGTATGCCGCCCTCTGTATGCTTGTAACAAAAACCATAGTAGAATACCCTTTTGTTTCCAGTGTTGCGCGTTTCTTCAGGCGAAAGTGGGCGATGCGGTATTTCCCATTTTTACAACCGCTACATATACTATACATCGTGTTAGCGGGCCTCCTCGGGCTTGTGGGCGCTTATAAATGGAAGGGAAGAAAGGTAACCTGAACCTAACCCAAAATTAAAAATACCGCGGGCGCTTTGGCCAATGCAGGTATTTCTTTACTCCACTCTGCCGCCGATTTTGTTTTTATATACGCATCGGGTGCAGTGATGTTCTGGGCTATACAAATCATGGTCTTGGGGTTGCACGTCTTTAAAAGGTCTGCAAGCATTGGGTTATTCCTGTAGGGCGTTTCTATAAAAAGTTGCGTTTGTTTTTCCCTCACAGATAACGCTTCCAGCTCCTTTATGCGCTTGGCGCGCATCGGTTCTTTCACCGGCAAATATCCATTAAAAGCAAAACTCTGCCCATTAAGACCCGAGGCCATAAGCGCAAGCAGTAAAGAACTGGGGCCTACCAGCGGCAATACATGAGCCTGCATTTGCTGCGCAATAGCAACCAATTCGGCTCCCGGATCGGCAATGCCGGGGCATCCCGATTCGCTCATTATACCCACATTATTACCCACCTTAAGCCATTTGCGCAGCAGCGCAGTGTCGGGACCGGCGTGCTTATCTATCTCAGAAAACTGTATATCGTCAATCACTAATGCCGGGTGCAACGATCGCAAAAAGCGACGCGCTGTGCGCACATTCTCTACAAAATAGTGTCGCAACTGCGCAGTATGTTCTGCTACCTGTGGAGACAACGTATGGTTAGCTCCTTCGCATATGGGCAAGGGTATCAGGTAAACAGTCGATTTACTCATAATAGCTGGTATTAGCTGCAAAGCTATAACAACAATAGGAGCGGCAAAAACATTATAACGATACTAATGTTTGGATAGCCGACAGTTGCCAATGCTAAAATGCAGCACAAACCGCAAATATTAAAATGCTATCAGCGCTTTGCTTTACCTTTGGTCTATAAAACTTTTTAATTAATGGCGCAGGCTACCAACAGCAGCAGCTTAACAGATACGCACCTGATTGATGACCTTGGATTGTCGCATGTGGCTATTGTGGCTACGGAATGGAACGACAAAATTGTTAGAGAATTGATAAATGGTTGCGAAAGCGTACTACATAAATTCGGGAGCAACGTAATAGACAAAACTATAGTTCCCGGAGCCTTCGAACTGCCGTTTGCCTGCCAGCGCATTTGGCGCCACTACCAGGATCGACAGATAAAACCAGAAGCTATTATAGCCTTTGGCGCAGTGATAAGAGGCGGCACACCCCACTTCGACTACGTATGCAAGGCCGTTACAGACGGTATTGTACAGTTAAATCTGTCGTTGCCTGTACCGGTTATTTTTGGCGTGCTTACGCTCGACACCGATGCGCAGGCATGGGAACGACTGGGTGGCATACATGGCCATAAAGGCGAGGAGGCAGCCCTTGCAGCGCTGAAAATGATAAAAATGTGCCGTATAAAACCCTGATTGTAAAACGCGTTTACACAAACATCAAAAAGTTTGGAACGCAATTTGTATTCATCACTTCAAACGAATAAACAATGAGCTATTTTTTCAGCCGGTTCACAGGCATTATCGCAGCGCTGCTGCTCCTCACCGCTTCTTTGCAACAGGCAAGGGCGCAGGATGTTGAGGTTTCTTATCAAACATTTTACGAAGAACTATCGCCCTACGGGCAATGGATACAAGACCCTGAATATGGCAATGTGTGGGTGCCCAACGAAGAAATGGGATTTCGCCCCTATGCTACGCGCGGCCAGTGGGTGATGACAGAATATGGAAACATGTGGATGTCTGATGTGCCATGGGGATGGGCTTGTTACCATTATGGTCGCTGGACCTACAATCCTTACTATGGCTGGGTGTGGGTGCCCGGCACAGAATGGGCTCCGGCATGGGTTAGCTGGCGTTCTGGCGGCGGTTACTACGGATGGGCGCCTATGCCTCCCGGATGCAACGCAGGCGTTTACTACAACTATCCCAGCAACTATTGGGTGTTTGTAGGACCTCAGTACCTGTATAGCACAAACGTATTCAGCTACTACAACCCCTACTATGTAGACAGGTATATCAGGCGCACTACTTTTATATACGAAACACGTATAGACAACAGAACCCGCTATAACTACAGGTACAACTGCGGCCCACGTCGCGAAGCTATTGAAAGAGAAACACGCCAGCCAGTGCGCGTATATCAGGTAGATAATAGCAATAACCCACGTCGTAACGGCTTTGGCAGCGGAGTAGGCAGAGACAATGTGGTGCAGGTGTACCGCCCGTTGGTAGTGCAAAATCAGAATCGCGATACTCGTCCACCCAACGTAATAAGAGCCGACAGACCTGTTGGCGCGCCTCAACGCCTTGGCGACAGGGGCTACGAACGCCAGCCTGAATTCAGAGAGGTAATGCAGCGCCAGAACCCTATTTTTAGAGCGCCCAATGGTAATACCGGCGTAGTAGGCCCAAGAAATCAGGGACAAAACGACCCTAATCCAAGACAAAACAATCAGGTGCAGCCAAGCGACCGTTTCGACACCCGCCCTACTCCGGGACGCACCGAACCTGCGAGACAACAAAACGATGGCAGACCGCAACCCGGTAATTTCAGAAACCCCGATGACAGGCAGATATACAATAACAACACACCGCCTGTAAATCGTTATGACGACCGCTCGCCCAACCCGCAGTCGCAACCAAGACC
>CAZLPE010000168.1:0-6878 GCA_964561325.1 uncultured Flavipsychrobacter sp. | reverse complement strand
AAGGTGCATTTAATATTGATGGTTTGAAATGGCAGTCCGTCTATCATATCTACCGCCGTTGATGTGTCTATGTCTGCATCGCGCCGCTGTGTGGTAAATGTCGTGTAGATTACTTCGTTCATATGCCGGCAAAACTGAACGTAATTGCCTTTTCGCTCCTCATCATATTTTTCGCTGGTAGCCTCAAAAAAATTATTGTTACCGCACTTTAAAATGATAAGGGTGGTAACCTTATTGCTCAGTTGTGTATCATAGGTGTTCTCTATTGCATTTTTGCCATTGTTCTGCACTGCTTTCCATTTCTCCGGATTAGCCCCCACAAACGAGTCGGCTATTGGTAATGTCCATTGCAGATCTTCGTTGTAAAACTCAGCTGCGCTATTATTTTGCGCCCGGCTACATACAGGTAGCGCGAGTAGGGCTATGAAAAGTAAGGTCAGGTAATGTGGCATTGGGCTTGGGTTATTGCTGTTGGGCAATCTTAAAGTATTGTTTATACCAATCTATTTCGTGGTGGTCTTTGAGCTCAGCGTTTATTTGGTAGTTAGGGTCCAGTTTCTGATAAAGGATTTCCAGCGACGCATAATCGCGCTGGCTGATTACTTTAAACCCATGGCGCATAAGTTGCGCAGCGCATACTCCGGCGCCTATCTGGTACACTTTATCGGCGGCAAACCGATTGCCATCGTATATAACCTGACTACCGCAGGCTGCGCTTATATCCATTAGTACCGCCAGCTCTATGTTTTCGCGCCGGGCTATTTCCAGCATTTTTTCCGATGCGGTTATCATACCCTGCGTCCAGTCTATGCCTGTGTCTGTAAGTACTCGCGCTTTACCCTCCAGTACATCCATACCTGTTCCGCCATGTATGTCGCACATTTCGCGTGGTGTGCCAAATGAGTACTCTTCCGGACAAAATCGCACTATTCTTGCTGATGGATAGCCCAACAACTGAAGCGCTGTAGGGTATACGCCATTTGCTGTGCCGTCGTAGCCGCAGGTTATGCCTGTCAGGCAGGCGCTCATCAATATCCGGAGCGGTTCGTCGGGCGTAGGCGTACGCAATTGTGTAAGGTATGTGCGGTCAGTCATAGCGGGTGTTTAGCAATTACTGTATAAATGTAGCGATTATTGCTAATGGGTGCTGCCGAGGTAGGGCTGTTCCCCAAATTTTTTCAAGGCAAAAAATATGTTTGGCAGAAAAACACAACCCCATGTTGCGGTTGCAAAATGGGGCTGCGTTAGTAAATGTATTGTTTTTATCCTATCTTTTCTTCCAGTTCCATCACCAGTTCAAAAACCTTGTCGTACTCTTTGTTCATCTGAGCAAGTTTTGTGGTATGCTCGCGGTATTGGGTATCTACCTTCAAAAACTCGGTGCGGTTGTTATAAAACGTAGGGTCGGCCAGTTTGCCTTCCAGTAATGCTGTGTCTTTCTTCAATTTGTTGATGTCCTCTTCCAGCTTCTGCATTGCTTTTTGTTGTTTTTGCAGGTCTTTCTTCAGGGCATTCAGTTGTTCGTTGCTTACGTTTGGCTTTGGCGCAGGTTTCTCTACCTTCTTTTCTTCTTTCGCTGGCTTGCCTGTGTTCATCCCTGCCGCTTGTTCGCGTTTCAGCTTGTCGGCATGCCATACCGCCCACTCATCGTAAGGTCCGTTAAACTCGTTTATTTTGCCATCTTCAATGTTCCATATCTTATTAGCGGTTTTGCTGATAAAATAACGGTCGTGCGATACTATAATCAGCGTGCCCTTGTATTTGTTGAGGGCTTCTATCAGCATTTCCACGCTTTGCATATCCAGGTGGTTGGTAGGTTCGTCCAGTAGCAGGAAGTTGCCTTTTGCCGCTATTACCTTTGCCAATGCCACACGCGCTTTCTCGCCGCCCGACAGCACCTTTATTTTCTTAAATACATCGTCGCCGCTAAACAGGAAGCACCCCAGCAACTGGCGTAGCTCCAGCTCGTTTTTGCCGCTACCGCACATTTTTAGTTCTTCCAGCACTTCGTATTCTACATTCAGCGCTTCCAGCTGGTGCTGTGCGTAGAAGCTTTCTTCTACATTATGGCCCCATTTGCGTTCGCCCTGAATAGGTTCCTGCCCTGATATAATGCGCAACAGCGTAGATTTACCCTTGCCGTTGGCGCCTATCAGGGCTATTTTATCGCCGCGCAGTATCTCTGCTTTGGCATGGTTTAATATTGTCAGCGGGCCATAGCTTTTGCTTACATCGTTCAGTTCGCAAATTATCTTACCCGGCTGCGTTGCCACATCAAAGTTAATGTTCATTACTGGCACGCTTGCGTCGGGCGCTTCTATTACATCCAGTTTATCGAGACGTTTTATAGCGCTCTGCGCAGCGGCCGCTTTTGTAGCCTTAGCGCGGAAACGCTCTATGAAGCGCTCCTGCTGCCTTATGTAGTCCTGCTGATTCTCGAATGCGCGTTGTTGTAGCACCATGCGCTCCAGTTTTTCTTTCTGGTAAAAGGTATAGTTGCCGCTGTACTGGTGCAGGTCGCGCTGCCACACCTCTACAATCTTTGTTACCATACGGTCGAGGAAATACCGGTCGTGCGACACAATAACCACGCTACCGGGATAGCTGATCAGGTATCGCTCCAGCCATTCTATAGACGGCAGATCCAAGTGGTTGGTCGGTTCGTCCAGTAGCAAGAGTTCGGGTTGTTGCAGCATCATTTTTGCCAGCAGCACCCTCATGCGCCATCCTCCGCTAAACTGATCGTAGGGGCGTTGCAGGTCGGCTGTCGAAAATCCCAGACCTTCCAACACTTCTGCGGATTTATGCTCCATTTCGTAACCGCCCGCCATTTCAAAATCGTGCAGGGCGTGGCTGTAGTCGTCGAGCAGGTCTTCATCATCGGGAGCGGTTTCCAGTTCTTTGATGATGCGCTCCATTTTCTTTTCTATTTCATGGGCTTTTTCAAAAGCTTGCATACCTACCTTGAGTATAGATTCGTTGGTAGAAAAGCTCAGCAGATCCTGGTTGAAGAAACCCAGCGAAACATCTTTGGGCTTGTTGATAACGCCTGCCTCAGGAGTATAAAAGCCGGTCATCAGGCGCAGCAATGTAGACTTGCCCGTACCGTTGCTACCTACCAGACCTATCCGTTCGCCGGTGCCTATCTGCCAGTTTGCATCTTGCAGTATGTATCGCGACCCGAAAGAAAAACTAATGTTTTGTAAAGAAATAAGCATAGGGGCGCAAAATTAATCATAGTTTTCCCAGTTTGCGCTAAAGATTATTGCAATAGAGCGGCTCGCGGCTATATTTTGGCTGGTTTCATGTATAAATAACGTTAATTATCTGGTTTGTTGCGGGTGCGCCATGGCTGGTAGCGCATCCGTTCGCTCTTCATCTATATACCTATAAATAACGCTTCGTTTTTTCCCGTTTGCTTACTTTACTTTTGCATACAAATTTTAACCTAATGCGCACACTATATATCGCCCTGGCTATAGGCCTGGCATTTTTCTCCAGTTGCGGTAGCAGCCAGCATCCAGACAGCGCTGCCACGGCAACCAATGCCGCCCCAGCCGCGCCCAAGGCGCCCATGCAAAGCATGCTGAAAGAAGCAGACAGTAAGCTGCTAATGAGCACGCTGACCACCTATTATGTGCTAAAAAATGCAATGGTAGCCACCAACGCAGATGGAATAAAAACAGCCGCTACACAGCTTGCCGCGATTGCCGACAGCCTGAACAAGACTATGGCGCAGAACTACGGCGCAGACGATAGCATTAAAGCATACGATGGTATGAAGCCGTTTTTGGATACAGTGATTACTGAAAGCAAAAACATTATCGCGCTCGTAGATCCTAAGTGCGAGCGTCAGCGGTTGTCTTTCGGGCCATTGTCGAGCGCTATGTATGGTTTGCTGCGCAAGGTGGAACTCAAGAATGCGGGCGTATATCACGAGTTTTGCCCTATGGCATTTAACGATAAAGGCGCCTACTGGCTGAGCGAGGAAAGCGAGATTAAAAATCCCTATTTCGGCAAGAAAATGATGGAGTGCGGCGAAGTTACCGACAGTCTGTAGTACCGTTACGGCAGGCAAAGCGTTCTACTTTATACTCATGATTACCAATAGCTTACAATGACTTTTATTATAAAACGCAGCGCTGTTTTTCATGCGCTCCTACTGATCCTGTCTTTACCGGTTTCCTTGTTTGCGCAGAAAGTGTCGTTAAGCGGCTATCTGCGCGATGCCTCAACCGGGGAATCGCTGATAGCGGCCACGGTATATATTAAGGAAGCCGATCAGGGCAGCCAGAGTAATACTTATGGGTTCTATTCGCTCTCTGTGCCGCCAGGTTCGTATACAGTAACATTTTCTTATGTGGGCTATGCTCCGGTTACGCAGCAAATAAACCTTATAGCCAATAAAACGCTGAACATAGACCTGCAAAGCGCTACTACCCTAAAAGAGGTGAGCGTGAGCTCTGTGCGCAAAGATGCCAATGTGCAGAATGCCGATATGGGCACCGTGACGCTGTCTATGGCGCGTATTAAAACACTACCGGTATTGTTTGGCGAGGTAGATATTCTGAAAACGCTGCAATTGCTACCCGGCGTACAGTCGGCAGGCGAGGGCAATTCGGGATTTTATGTGCGCGGCGGCGGCCCCGACCAAAATCTGGTTTTGCTCGACGATGCGGTAATTTATAACACGGGGCACTTATTTGGTTTCTTCTCCGTTTTTAACTCCGACGCGATAAAGGATGTGACGCTGGTAAAAGGCGGCGCTCCGGCGCAATATGGCGGTAGACTGTCGAGCGTGGTAGATGTAACGATGAAAGAAGGCAACAACAAATCTTTTCATGCGCAGGGCGGCATTGGCATCATAGCTTCGCACCTTACGCTGGAGGGGCCGATAAAAAAAGAAAAAGGGTCGTTTATGATTTCCGGACGACGCACCTATATAGATGTTTTAGCTCGCCCGTTCTCCGACAGGCTTCGCGATATAGGGTATTATTTTTACGATGTAAATCTGAAAGCTAACTACAAGCTGGGCGATAAAGACCGCCTCTACCTGAGCGGCTATCTGGGTGTAGACAAATTTAAATTCCAAAACACGCGCGGCACCTTTAAGGCCGATATTCCGTGGGGTAACAAAACGGCTACGCTACGCTGGAACCACCAGTTTAGCGACAAGTTGTTTGCCAATACCACTGCGGTGTTCAACGATTATAACTTCGCTTCCAACTTCAGTCAGAATACGTTTGCCATAAAACTATCGTCGGGTATACGCGATTACAACCTGAAAACCGATTTTGATTATTACAGCAGTTTTAAACATCACTTCAAGGCAGGAGCAGCATATACTTACCATAAGTTTATACCTAATCAGGTGTCGGGCAGGCTAGATACCATTGCGCTCGATCCGAGCAATGCTTTTGTGAAGTATGCCCACGAAACAGGCATATACCTGCTCGACGATTTTGAGCCCACCAAGTGGTGGAAGGTAAATCTGGGCCTGCGGTATAGTTGGTTTGGACAGGTAGGGCCGTATACTGCCTATACTTACAACGGTAACGAACAGCCTACCGACAGTACAAAGTATGGCGAAGGCGGATTAGTGACCAGCTATGGCGGCTGGGAGCCGAGGTTTAATATGCGGTTTAATTTAGGCGCCAGTTCATCTATAAAAACAAGTGTGTCTAAGACCTACCAGTACATACACCTTGTAACCAACAACGGCACTACATTGCCTACCGACGTATGGGCGCCCAGCACATTTACTGTGAAACCGCAGCAGGCGTGGCAGTATTCTACCGGTTATTTCCGCAACTTCCTCGACGATAAGCTGGAAACATCTGTTGAGATATACTACAAGGAAATGAAAAATCAGATACAGTACAAAGACGGATATACGCCCAACACGCTGAAAGATCCGGAACTGTCGTATGTGTTTGGTAATGGCACCGCCTATGGCGCAGAGTTTTTTATCAACAAAACGCAGGGTAAGTTTACCGGCTGGATTGGGTACACACTCTCGTGGACGAACCAGAAATTTGCGCTGCTCAACAATGGTAATCCGTTTCCTACCAAGTACGACCGCCGCCACGACATAAGCGTGGTAGGCAGCTATGTGCATAAGAAATGGACGTTCTCAACGGTGTTTGTTTATGGCACTGGTAACGCCATTACGCTGCCCACAGCTTACTATTTTATAGACGGCAAGCTTGTGCAACTGTATAGCGCCGTAAACGCCTACCGCTTACCGGCTTACCACCGGCTCGATTTCTCTGCCACCTATGTGCCCAAGCCTAAAAAGCCGCGCAAATGGGAGGGTAGCTGGACATTCTCTGTGTACAACGTATACAACCGGGCCAATCCTTACTTCTTGTATGTAGACACTGAAGGCACCGTAACTAACACTATTAAGGTAAAGGTGTATCAGGTATCTATATTGCCAGTGTTGCCGAGCGTTAGTTATAATTTTAAGTTTTAGGGGTTGATGGTTTGCAAATTTGTTAACTATAGCTAATGTTATTTCAATGGGAGTACTAACTAAAATTCGCAATTTGTAAGTAATTTAGAGAAAAATTCGGAGATGAATGTACTTGTTATTGACAATAAATCGTACGTAGTTGTACCGGTAGAAAGTTACGAAGCGCTACAAAAAATGGCCGCCTTGAAGTCAAGGCCTGAAAAATTGTTTACAGTTGAAGAGGCCAGAGAACAAAGTAAAAAGCTGATACGCAAATGGGCCGCCGCAAAGTAACCGTGAAGGAATCGGTGGTAGAACGCATAGCAGAAATAGCGTGGTATATAGAGTCGAAGGGGTTGGTCGCCACCGCTGAAAAATTCACAGACGACATCTATGATTTTATTTTAAAATTAGCTGAATCAAA
>CAZLPE010000167.1:0-6958 GCA_964561325.1 uncultured Flavipsychrobacter sp. | reverse complement strand
TAACGAAACCGGACTTTCAGCGATGGAAGTCCGGTTTTTTTGTGTGGGTGGGTTATATGGAAGGGTATGGGCATAAAAAAACGAGTTGCAATTTTTGGTTGCAACTCGTTTTTATGCATTTACTATGTAGTAGGTTGGTCTGGTTTATTTTCCGGCTGGTTGTTTTGTGGTCGCGGACCTCGTTCTGGTCTTGGACCTCTATCCTGCCGTTGTTGATTAGGGTTGTTAGGTCTTGGCGGACGTTGGTTTTGTTGCCCACCTTCGCCTTGAGGTTGGTTATTGTTTCTCGGCGGTTTTGGTGGTCTCGGCGGACGTGCTTCACCTCCCTCGTTTTGGTTATTGCCGGTTGGCGGTTGCGTTTGCTCGCCTTCCTGTTTTTGTTGATTATTTTTCGGTTGTTGGTTAGGACGCGGTTGTTGGTTTGGGTTCTTGTTTTGTTGGGGACGGTTGCCTTGTTGGTTTTTATTTCCTTGTTGAGGCCTGTTGTCCCTCTGTTCTTTTTTGTCTTTTTGTTCCCGTGGCTCCCTCGGCTCTCTGTTTTCGCGTGGAGGTCTATTTTCCCGCGGCTCTCTGTTTTCACGAGGTTCCCTTACTTCCTGAGGTTGTCTGTTTTTCAGTTGTGTTTGATCTGCGTTCTCTGCGTTACCAACCGTTGTAGGTTGGGCATCCGGAACAGGCGACTGTATTTTGGGACCTCTATTTTGATTTTGTTGACCCTTATTATTTTTTTGCTGGTTGTTGGCTGCCGGACGCTGATTAGGCTGCCCCGCGGCATTTTGTTGCGGTTTACCTCCCTGTTGCGGTTGATTTCCGGCAGGTTGGGCTGTTTTATTCTGGTTCCCTGGTTTTTTCTTTTTCTTATTCGTTTCCAGAGCTTTCAGGCTTATTTGCCCTACATCGTTTATGAAGCCAACATCAGGTTTTATGCCTGCTTTGCTGTCTTTTGTTTCTATTTCTACAGGCTGAAGTTCGTCAGCTTTTTGCCCCATCTTATTCATTTTCTGTATTTCCTTAACCCGCGCAATAGACAGAGGGTACTGCTTATTGTTGTCGGAGTAGCTATACCACATCAAATTTTTAAAGATGTCTCTTTTTTGGAGGTGAGCAACGCCTTTTATTGTTTCTAAATGGTCTGCATGATCGGGGAAAACCGATAATGCATCCATATATGTATCCAGTTCGTAGTTGAGACAGCATTTAAGGCGTCCGCACTGACCTGATAATTTTGTCTGATTGATGGATAGGTTTTGATAGCGTGCTGCAGTGGTATTTACCGACTTAAAATCTGAAAGCCATGTACTACAACAAAGCTCGCGTCCGCACGAACCTATGCCGCCTACTTTACCACTTTCTTGCCTTGCGCCTATCTGCTTCATCTCTACCTTCATCTTAAAGTCGCCGGCAAAGAGTTTTATTAGCTCGCGGAAGTCAACACGTTGATCGGCAGTATAAAAGAATGTTCCTTTTTTACTGTCGGCCTGTATTTCTACTTCGCACACTTTCATTTCCAGATTCAGGCTGCGGGCAATGGCTCGCGCTCTCACCATCACTTCGTTTTCTCTTTCTTTTTGGCGGGTAGCTTGTTCCAGCTCTTCAACAGTTGCCAGGTGCAACACCCTTTTGGTTACATCGTTTTCGCGAACGCCGTATTTTTTGAGTTGCAATTTTACAAGTTCGCCCGTAAGGCTTACCTGCCCAACATCGTAACCGCCCACACCTTCTACTGTTAGCCAGTCGCCTTTTTCGAGCATATGGTGGGTAGTATTCCTGAAAAATTCTTTTCTGCTGCCTTTGTTAAAGGATAGCTCCAATATAGGGTAAGGTTTGGCGCCATCGTGCAATGGCAAGTCATTAAGCCAATCGTATACGTTAAGACGGTTGCATCCGCCTGTACTGCATCCTCCATTACCTTTGCACCCGCCCGGTTTGCCATTGGCGCCCGTTCCGCAACTGCCACATCCCATTTATTAAATAATTTATATAGAGCCGGAACTCAATAACTTTTTTCAAAAGTAAGTGTGTATTGCGTTTACCCAACCAGCTTGTAAGGCCGGTAATAATATGGTTTAACTAAAATTTGCTCACTTTTTTATATAACAAACACCAACTATCGTTGTTCCTTTCCCTCCAGTTATCGAAATACAGGCCAATTGTTAAAAAAATAATCGACTGTTTACAAACATACGATAAAATTGCGGAATTGAGTACACGAAAATAGCCCCTCATACGTCGTTGTTATACGATAATGCAAATATAAATAACAACTTTTTTGGCTTTTGGGAATGGCCGCTGCACTACTTAATGGCTATTTATTTGCCAGTACGGTAGCATAAAAATCGCCAACTGATTTTATACCTGCTATAGTGCCGTCGGGTATAGATATGCGCATACTGCGTTCTACTTCCAGCGTTAATTCTATTACATCTATGGAATCACCGTGGAGATCGTTTACAATGGAGGTGGTGTTATTGATATTTTCTATGTTAGTGTGAAAGTGCGCTGCAATAAGTTGCCTTAAGTAGGGTTCCGAATACGATTTGTGCGTTAAAGATGTTTCTTCGGTTTGTTGTGTTTTTTTCGATTCCACGATAGTAGCCTTATCGTGATTGGTTGATGAAAATGTTTGATTTACCGAACTGTCGCCACTATTGCAAGAGAGGCAGTAAGAAGCGATAAATAAAAGAAGAAAACGATTCATTTTGTATAAATGCAGCTAAAAGTTATGTAGTTAAAGGCGTTCGCCCTGAGCGGTTATGTGGTAACCAAGTTGTTGTAGTTCCTTTTGTTTATTGTTGTTCCATAGCAACGGATTGGTATGATTGAAGTGGATAAAATGTATTTTGTTCCTGATGGGTTCCGGTTGGTTGCTGAACAAATGTACTGTTTCGGCAATGAATGGATGAGGTACCTCGCTCATTTTTCTATCCGGTAATTCGTTGTCCGTATAAAATGTGCCATCAATTAGCGCTATATCTACATTTTTTACCTCTTCAACAACAGAACGTTCCCAAACGTTCCATTTGTTGATGTCTGGTACGAACAAGTATTTCTTGTTAGTAGTAGTTATTTTGAAGCCCACCGTTTCGCTGAATTCATCTCGGTGGGGAACGATAAATGGTATAATCGACACATTGGGTGTTAACACAAGTTCGCTGTCTGCATGTAATGAACAAATGTTTATGTTTTTTAATAGCGCCAATTGGCTCCATGGACCGTTTTTGTTGAGGAATTCCTTCATTTTCGGCATGGCATACACTTGCACGTTATGAGTATTGAGCGCTTCGCGCCCAAAGTATGCTAAACCGGTATAGTGACCAATATGTGCATGCGTTAAAAATACTCCGTCGGGTAGAAAACGATACTTACCCTTGGTTAACGATTGAAAATTGTGGAGTTGGGCAGTTATGTCGGGCGACGCTTCCAGCAACCACCACTTACCCGACTGACTATCTACAAGAGCAAGCGAGGTCACTAATTTTTTCAATGTATCGTTTTCCCAAGCCTTTGCACAGCATTGTTTTGAACAACCAATATGTGGATACCCGCCGTCTTGCGCTATGCCCAATACCTGAATGTACACCCCAGACTGTGCGTAGCACATACCAGATGATAACAAAAGCAAAATGAGTAATATTCGGGAATACATTGTTTCAAAGTTAGGGCGTATAGCCCGAATTATACTTAAATCATTTTTTACTTTTACCCTTTTTAAGCTGGTATTAAGCAATGTAGTTTGGTTTGTACAAAGCATAAGCCTTAACTTCGATTTATGCCGAGTATTGAGATTATCATATTTCTATTGGTAGTTATTGTCGTATTTTCAGCGATAGTAGAAAAACTGCGCATACCTCAAGCCATTATGTTGGTGTTTGTGGGTCTGGTTATCGGGTTCACTCCGCAATTACCCGATATGGCTTTGCAACCCGATGTTGTTTTCCTGATATTTCTCCCCCCGCTATTGTTTACTGCTGCTTGGAAACTATCGTGGCACGATTTTAAAGCGGAACGCCGACCGGTCATTTCGTTGGCCATAGGTCTTGTCTTTTTTACAACAGTTGCCATTGCTATCGTAGCTCATTATATTATTCCCGGTTTTACATGGCAGTTAGGTTTTGTGCTCGGCGCTGTTATTTCTCCGCCCGACGCGGTTGCTGCGGCATCTATTACAAAGGGGTTTAATCTGAATAAGCGGGTGATGACCATATTGGAGGGCGAAAGCCTGATAAACGATGCATCTGCGCTTGTAGCCTACCGCTATGCAATAGCCAGCGTTGTAACTGGAGGCTTTGTGATATGGCAGGCGAGTTTGCAGTTTGTTTGGCTATCGGTTGGGGGTATCGCCGTTGGGCTTGCAGTTGGGTGGTGCCTGCTTTGGGGCCAAAAACGGATATACAACAACCCAACAATAGAGGTGGCGCTTACGTTGTTAACGCCCTATGTTGCCTACCTGGGGGCGGAACACTTTCATTTTTCGGGAGTGCTGGCCGTTGTAGCAGCCGGATTGTATATGAGTTTCAGATCGCCGGAAACCTTTTCTTACCGCACACGTATGCAGGCCAATTCTTTTTGGGAGACGATTGAATTTCTTTTGAACGGCTTTGTGTTCATCCTCATAGGTATGCAAATGCCCACAATTGTTGCAGACATAGAGCGAGGTTCACTCTTTGCAGCTATGGGTTATGGTGTGCTTATTACTACGGTTGCAGTTGTGGTAAGAATAATCTGGGTGTTTCCCGGTGCCTATATACCATTATGGTTTTCAAAAAAAGCCAACCGGGCTATTTACAATTTAGACTGGAGGTATGTAGCAATAATATCCTGGACAGGTATGCGCGGTGTGGTTTCGCTTGCATCGGCATTAGCTATTCCATTAACATTGGCCAATGGTGAGGCATTTCCACAGCGAGATATGATATTATTTATTACGTTCTGCGTCATATTTTTTACGCTTGTGGTGCATGGGCTCTCGTTGAGGTTGGTAATAAAATTTTTAAAAATACAGCCCGATCATAAGAAAGAGCAACAAGATGAAAATGATCTGCGAAAGTTCATTGGTAGACAGGCGTTACAGTTCATTGATGTGAATATTGTAAATGACGCTCTTGATTCTGGCGTGCTGGAACGACTAAAGAGTAAGTATGAAATAAATTTGCGCCTTGCAAGCGAGAAGAATATTAGCGGTCGTAAGTTGTCGAGCAGCGCAAATGCCATATTGTATCAGTATGCGCAGGCTCAGAAAGACGTTCTTGATTTTGAACGGTCTTTGTTGATTGACCTACACCGAGATGGGGCTGCTGGTAGCGAATTGCTTAAAAAGCTGGAGTACGAACTAGATCTGGAAGAATTGCGACTAAACGAACTTTTGAAACGAGTACAATAGTCTGGGAAAAATAAACCCTCACTGGCAATCCTTTTAGGGAAATCCGGTGAGGGTTGTAATCATTTACAAAGAAACTCTTAGTGTTCCAGGGCGCCGAGGTAACGTTCTGCATCCAGGGCGGCCATACATCCACTACCTGCAGCGCTAACAGCCTGACGATATATTTTGTCCTGCACATCGCCACATGCATATACGCCCTCTATGTTCGTTTTTGTAGAGCCGGGTTGTGTAATGATATAACCTTGTTCATCCATGTCTAAAATACCGGTAAATAAACCAGAATTAGGTTGATGGCCAATGGCTACAAAGAACGCCTTGATAGGCACTATGCTTTCTTCGTTTGTTTTGTTATTAAAAATACGCACGCTGTCTACTTTGTTTTCGCCCAGCACTTCCAGCGTATCCGTGTTCCAGTATACTTTTATGTTAGCTGTTTTTAGTACGCGCTCCTGCATTACTTTGCTTGCGCGCATTTCGCCTTTGCGAACAAACATATGAACTGTGCTGCAAAGTTTAGAAAGATACAGCGCTTCTTCGCAAGCGGTGTCTCCGGCGCCCACAATGGCAACTTCCTGATTTTTGAAGAAGAAACCATCGCATACTGCACAGGCAGACACGCCATGCCCATTAAGGCGTTGTTCAGACTCAAGACCCAGCCATTTTGCCGATGCGCCAGTGGCGATAATTACGGCGTCCGACTCTATCCATTTTTCCTCATCTATTTCTAAACGGAAAGGTCGAACAGAAAAATCTACTTTCGTAACCATGCCCCAGCGGATGTCGGCGCCCATGCGTTGCGCCTGTTGTTCAAAATCTACCATCATCTGCGGCCCCATAATACCATTAGGGTATCCCGGATAGTTTTCTACCTCAGTAGTTATGGTCAGTTGACCGCCGGGTTGTATACCCTGATACAGCACTGGTTTAAGATTGGCGCGCGCAGCATAAATTGCCGCTGTATAACCAGCTGGGCCAGAGCCTAAAATGAAGCAATGTACTTTTTCTATTTCGTTCATTTTCTTTGTATTATGTCCGTTAGTTTGCCAAGTGTAAGAAGGCAATAAAATTTGTTTTCGGGAAATAAAGATGCAACAATTTTGGGAATTGCAGAAAAAACAACCAAAATCGGTTATCTAGGTAATACAATACTGCGATAAATGCTGCCGTAACCAGCCCAAATGCCCACTGCGCCTCCGCTGATATTGCTTACTAAATTGATGGGTGAAGAAAATGGGTTGCCAGCCGAATTACTTGCATATTGATAAGAATTCCAAAATAAGAAAACACCCTTATCTATTGCACACCATTTCAAGGTTACAGAATCTCCGGGATAGAAATAACGGATAGAATCGCGTTTTACATCGGGTCCGTCGTCGTAGCCTGCATAAAGCGCTATGTTGTTGATTACTTTTCCATTAACTACTTCATCAGTAAAAATTGCTGAAGGGTAAAATCGCCCCTTGCCGCGTTGTGAATAATATCGCACATAATTACCCATTGTATCCGGGTCAGTATATTTCACATATAGTTGCCGTGCGCTATCCGGGGTTCTCGAATTCTTGAATCTTGGTTCATCGA
>CAZLPE010000166.1:5771-7159 GCA_964561325.1 uncultured Flavipsychrobacter sp. | reverse complement strand
TTTTGTATTTAAACCTGTGAGATGGCGGAGTTTGTGGCCATTTTTAGTTTCGATTTCGTCATTTGTTAGCAAATCCATCCTTTATCAAAGGTATACTTTCTACTTTTGTAGGCATGCGAGGAATACTAATCATTATTTTGTTCGTCATTATATGTCCTTTTACTAGCTGCAAAACGGAATCGGTTGATGGCATTAAAATAGGTAGCGAATTATACGAAGGACAGGATTATGCCTCTAATACAAAACTGCGTGATATCATTAATAGAGCTTTAAACAAGGAACCGCAAGCTTTTATAGACCTAAATAATTTCTGGTGTGGCGGAGGAGCCGGCTGCTATGATCTTGGCTATGTTCTCACCCAGATAATTAATAAAATTGGCGAAGGAGAATTTATAAAGATAACCCAACATTTTACTGAAAATCAACGGGATTACTTGGTATTCCTAATTAGGGCAGGGCTTGAATATGGAGACAATAATTATGACGGCAAAATGGATGATACAAGAATTGAAAATGTTTATCCTAATATAAAATTAGTATTAGCGATTCCGAATTGATAGTTTAGTATGGTAAAACGACATATAATTATTTTCTTTTCGTTTATAGATCGAAACATACAAATTTAATAGCTAGCGGAATTGTGTCGGTATGCTTTGTATAACCACTACCAATATCAACAATCAGTGTTTCTAACCGCATAATTAACACCACCACCAATATACCCAAACGCTCCCTTCTAAAATTGCAACTTTTATTCCAATCTGTATCTATAAAACAACTGCCAGTCATAGGTTAGTTTTTTTATTCCGTTTTGTTACATAAAAGGGAATAAGCTACCAATGCCGCTGGTGTGCAAAGCAGGCACAATAATTGCACAAACAAACCATATGAAAAATGGTATTGTCATAGTTATACTGGCGTTGTTGGCGTTGGCGGCAGATGGGCAAGAATATAATAAGTGCGTTAAGCGGTATTTCAAAAATGGCAGTGTGTCTACTACCGAATGTTTTGATAGCGATAACAGATTTGGGAAGGCGTGCGCTTACAACAGCGCGGGTAAGTTGATTTATGAAAAAAGTTTACGCAAAATTGCGGGCCATGCTTCTGTAGCGTTTCAGTATTACAACAGCGGCGCCGTAAAGCGGGCCGAATGGCACGATGCGCCCGATGCGGGCATACAATGGTACAATACCACAACCTTGTTTGCGGAGGATGGCGCAATAATCAGCGAAACGCATAACGACTACGATAATACACCTGGTACTACTATACGCTTACTCCGCCATACTAAAGAAGAGGCGCCAACAGATACCCCTCATACTGTGGCCTGCGCAGTAATATATACCTCAGAGTTATGGATTGTAAATAAAACACCCTATGCAGTGGCT
>CAZLPE010000166.1:4431-5671 GCA_964561325.1 uncultured Flavipsychrobacter sp. | reverse complement strand
CAATCGGCGGCCATTGGTTAGGTTGCGCCTGCTCAATATCTGCTATATTCGCCCTTGCAAAAGCGCCTGAATACATGCATACCCTGAAACAACTACAGAGCGGCGAGCTGAAGGGCGCCGTTACCTTGAGGCTGTCCGAAAATCTTACTGAATTTCCCAGAGAGATTTTTGATCTTGCCGACACGCTCGAGGTGTTGCACCTTACCGGCAACAGGTTGTCTGCACTGCCTGCAGACCTTGGCCGCCTCAAAAAGTTGCGTATATTATTTTGTTCAGATAATCTGTTTACCGTGTTGCCAGAGGCGCTGGCAAGTTGTCCCGCGCTCGAAATGGTAGGTTTCAAAGCCAATAAAATCACCACTATCCCACCCAGTGCGCTAAACCCCAACTTGCGCTGGCTGATACTTACCGACAATTGCCTAACTGAACTGCCCGCGCAGATTGGCAATTGCCCGCGTATGGAGAAGTTGATGCTTGCAGGCAACCATCTTACCTCATTGCCTGTCGAGTTGAGCGCTTGTCGCAACCTTTCGTTGTTGCGCATATCGGCCAACAGGCTGGAGCGCTTGCCGCAATGGCTGTTGCAAATGCCTCGGCTGGCATGGCTGGCATTTTCGGGTAATAGGTTTGGGGGCGACGTTCAACCCGCAGATATGCCGACTTATGACTGGAACCAACTCACTATTCATCAGGTGTTGGGTGAGGGTGCGTCGGGCATAATTTATAAAGCAACATGGGCCATTGGCGAGGGCAGCAGGTCTGTAGCAGTAAAAATATTTAAAGGAGCTGTTACCAGCGATGGCTTGCCCGACCATGAAATGAATGCATTTATAGCCGCCGGTAGGCACAGCGGACTGGTACAGTTGCTTGGCCAGGTAGCCAATCACCCGGAGGGCAAAAAAGGGATATTGATGGATTTGATACCGGATGGTTTTTACAATCTGGGCTTGCCCCCAACTTTCGACACCTGCACCCGCGATGTGTTTGCGCCGGGTCTAAATTTGTCGTTAGCGGTAGTGCTCAACATTGCCATTACTATTAGTTCGGTAGCTGCGCAGTTGCACAGCAGGGGTATTATGCATGGCGATCTGTATGCACACAATACGCTGGTAGATAGGGAGGGAAATACCCTGTTTGGCGATTTTGGCGCAGCCACCCTATACGATACCGGCGATCGGGCTATGGCAGCCTCATTAGAGCGTATAGAGGTGCGGGCCTTCGGCTACTTGCTCGACGACCT
>CAZLPE010000166.1:0-4331 GCA_964561325.1 uncultured Flavipsychrobacter sp. | reverse complement strand
CAGCCTCATTAGAGCGTATAGAGGTGCGGGCCTTCGGCTACTTGCTCGACGACCTGTTGCAACTTTGTTCCGAAACGGCAAACACTGTTCTGCTTAGTAATTTGGTGCAGCTACGCGACGATTGCCTGTCGCCAGTGGTGGGGCGGCGTCCGGTATTTTACCGCATACATAGCACACTGGAAGTCCTGCGTGCACACTGAGGGTAGAACTCAATACCTGCGAAATGAATTATGTTGCGCGAATGAGATTATAGTTGTTTTCATTTTTTTCGTTCCATAAGTTTGTCGCGCAGTATTAAAAAAGGCTTTTCTATGGCGGTATGTAGCGCATAAGCTGCCAGTAGGCAGTTGACGGCGCAAATCAATAACATAACATTAGAGTTCGTAATGTACGCGCCCAAATAATGATGCGTAAGGTGTATTATGCCTTTGTGCGTTAGGTAAATGCTATACGATAGTGTGGCAATGTGTGTAACAATAGCCGTTTTGAAACGGTAGCACAAGCGTTGACTACTTATCGCGGCTATTAGAAGAAGGCCGAAGCCCAGCGCTACAGCAGGATAGCCATATATGGATGCGATAGCAGTCTGCTGATCGGTGCAAATATAATAGGCTATGCCCAGCCATAGTATGCCAGCTATTGCGCATACATGCCGGTACTTGCTCAGTGTAGCGCTTAGCGTAGGCTTATAGTTGTAGGTAGCCGCTATAGCCACCCCGGCAAGCAGTCCGTCCAGGCGGGTGTAGGTAGGGTAGTAAATGTATTTATACCAATGTACCCATGATTCGTCGTCGGCGGCATGTCGTAAATACTGGTTGTGATAACAGGCATAGCGAATTGCAAAACCTGCAATAAATAACGCTATTAGCAACCAAACCGCGTTTTTCAATTTATTGGTAGCTTGCAGTAGCAAGATCATTAACGGGAGTGCAAGGTAAAAGTGCTCTTCTACACACAGCGACCATGCATGAGAAAACGTGCCGCGCTCTTTAATATTCAGCCCGAAATTTTGTGTAAACGTCAGAAATTTCCCCAACGGCGGTAATTGCTCTTTTTCGCGGAAGGCCGGAATTAGAAAATATATACCCACAACTACAAGGTATGCAGGCATTATTCTGAAAATACGCTTAGCGAAAAATCGGCCAAGGGATAGTTGACCGGTATTTTTTATTTCTGTAAAAAGTTGATTTGATATCAGATAGCCGCTCAATACAAAAAACAGGTCTACGCCGGTCCACCCAAATTGTGCCGCAGTAGGTAGCCATTCGGGCTGTCCGTGGCTGAGTATAAAATAATGAAAAAGAAATACATAGGTAATAGCCGCAGCGCGTAGTATGTCGAGGCCATGGTGGCGTTGGTGGGCAGTAGGTAGTTGTTTCATAGATGTTTTTGCCCGTTTGCGCTACTCACAGGCAGTAGGGTTTCAGGCTATTTATCGACCTCAATATAGTTACTCGGCAGGTATACTGTGGCATAAAATTTAGACTTTCGCACAGAATATTTGCCTTAGTTCATTGCTTGCGCTCCCAATCTTTATAGGTACTTTTGTTTATTCTTTATAGACCATTTAGCAGGCCTTTATGCTCAAGACAGATTTTTTGATTATTGGTTCAGGTATTGCCGGACTGACCTTTGCAGTAAAAACAGCGCGCCGGTTTCCAGATAAGAAAATCACCATACTTACAAAAGCAAATACCGACGAAACCAACACTAAATATGCGCAGGGCGGCATAGCGGTAGTAAACGATCTGGAGAAAGATAGTTTTCAAAAGCACATATCAGATACGCTTATAGCGGGCGATGGCTTGTGCAATGAGCATGTAGTAGACATAGTAGTAAAAGAAGGCCCGCAACGGGTAAATGAGATAATAGACTGGGGCGCCAACTTTGACAAAGACAAGGCCGGCGACTATATGCGCGGCAAAGAGGGCGGTCATTCAGAATTCAGGATACTGCACTATAAAGATATTACAGGGTTTGAAATAGAGCGTGCGCTTGTAGAAGAAACCAAACAATATGCCAATATAGAGATACACAACCATTGGTTTGTACTCGATATTATCACGCAACATCATCTGGGCTATCTGGTTACAAAAGCCACGCCAGATATTACCTGCTATGGCGTTTATGCGCTCAATTTGCAAACCAATAGTATAGAGAAGATATTGGCGCGCTGCACCCTAATGGCGTCGGGTGGGGTAGGGCAGGTGTATCGCACCACTACCAATCCGCGTATTGCCACCGGCGATGGAATAGCGATGGCCTATCGCGCGAAGTGCCGCATAGAAAATATGGAGTTTATTCAGTTTCACCCTACTGCGCTGTATGAGGCGGGCGTTAGTCCATCTTTTCTGATTACTGAGGCGGTAAGGGGCGATGGCGGTATATTGCGAAATAAAGATGGCGAAGCATTTATGCCGCTATACGACCACCGCGCCGATCTGGCGCCCCGCGATGTGGTAGCCAGAGCCATAGACAGCGAAATGAAACGGACAGGTACAGAGCATGTATACCTCGATTGCCGCGCCATGGATCTGAATAAGTTTAAAGCGCACTTCCCAAACATTTATGCCCGGTGCAAAGCCATAGGCATAGACATTGCCGATCAAATGATACCCGTAGCGCCCGCAGCGCATTATTGTTGCGGCGGTATAAAAACCGACGAGGTGGGGCGCTCGTCTGTACGCAACCTTTATGCTTGCGGCGAATGCAGCAGCACTGGTTTGCATGGCGCCAACAGGCTGGCCAGCAATTCGCTATTAGAGGCTCTGGTGTTTGCGCACCGTTGCGCCGAAGATATGGCGCAGCGCATAGACGGTATCTCGTTTAACGACGACGTTCCAGACTGGGACGCTGACGGCACAAATCAACCTAAAGAGCTGATTCTCATAACACAAAGCCTCAAGGAGCTACAGCAAATAATGAGCGACTATGTAGGTATTGTGCGCAACGATATAAGATTGCAGCGCGCTATGAGCCGCATAGACCTGCTGCACAACGAGACCGAAGAGCTGTATAAAACAGCAGCTTTGTCGCCTCACCTATGCGAATTGCGTAATCTGATTACGATTGGCTACCTTATTGTAAAGAGCGCACAGTTCAGAAAAGAGAGTCGTGGTTTGCATTTCAATACCGACTACCCAAACAAGAGCGATTTATTGCAACAAATTGTGTTGTAATAAAGGGCAGTTATTGTACGATCATAATTTTTTCAGTGAGCACAAATGTGCTGCTACGCGCGGTTATAAAGTAGACACCCTGCGCGAGCTCCATTTTTTTAGTTGCCGGCATGTTTGGGCGCTGGGTAAATTCTGCCCATTGCTTGCCTAATACGTCGGTTACGGTTACCTCGTATTCTTCATTATTGGGCGTTATTACATTTATGGTTATAGCGCCATTGTTGGGGTTTGGGTTAATAATCAATTTATTGGTGGCTACAGTTTGTTTAGGAGTATTGAGCGGGCAATAATTTACCATCAGGCGTATATGTGTAGTGTCCGACGATTTTCCGTCTGTAATGCGCACTGCAAACGAGTCGGCGCCGGTATAGCCTATCGTAGGCGTATAGTTTAACCCGCTCGGCGTAATCGGTCCCCCGGTACTCATGGCCGTGTATATCGCAGACGCAATACCATGTGCCGGCGCCACTATAAGGCTCCAGTTTTCTGTTTCGCTGGTGTCGGCATCTGTAATAGATAACAGTGTATCTATACCAGTAGTATAGTTGCATACCGACAAGGTTTGGTTGCGTCCGCGCACGAAGCGGGGCGGGTGATTGCCATTTATTTTTCTTATTCTGTTGTTGTGCCAGTCGGCTATGTATATGCTGCCCGTGTCGTCCACCTCTATACCAAATGGTCGGTTTAGTTCTGCCGCTGTCGCTGGTCCGCCATCGCCGCTGTAGCTATGCGTACCTATACCGGCCACCGTTGTTATAACGCCCGTCGGGCTTACTTTTCGTATTCTGTTGTCATTGAAGTCGCTGATATACAGGTTGTTATTAGCATCTATCGCCAGTCCTCCCGGAGCTTTCAGCTTAGCTGCTGTCGCTGGTCCGCCGTCGCCGCTATAGCCGGCTATGCCATTGCCAGCTACTGTGGTAATGATCCCTGCCGGGCTTACCTTACGAACTACATAATTAACCAGGTCAGTAAAATATACATCGCCTGTGGCGCTAACTGCTATGCCGTTGGGTTGGGTTAGCGTGGCATCTGTAGCTGGCAGTCCGTCGCCCGAATAGCCCCATATCCCCGTGCCTGCAATAGTAGAAATGATCCCAGCTGTGTTTATTTTTCTTATGCGGTGGTTATCTCTGTCTGCAATATAGATAT
>CAZLPE010000165.1:0-7159 GCA_964561325.1 uncultured Flavipsychrobacter sp. | reverse complement strand
ATACCTACAAATTAGCATTGCCCCGAAGGGTAAATCTGTAGGCGCCATTAGCCGTATTGCGGCGGTTGGGTGAAGGAAGACACCATTTCCTTGTGAGTTTCAAAAATACAGATTTGGCAAAAAATCAGCAATAAAAATGTTAATAATTACGGCAACCACCTGCGCTCTGTAGGTGTATGCTGTATAATGGCTATATTGTACATCATTTACGGTACGGCTATGTCGTTTAGGTTTTGGCGCAATATTTTTGTTACTCTGGTGTTTGCGCTCCTGCTTGTGGTAGGGGTGATGAACCACCTTGTAAATGCCAGCACCCAAAGCCAACTATATACCGACATTGCCCAACTGCCCAAGAATAAGGTAGGGCTGCTACTGGGTACTGCCAAATACATGGACAAGGCCCGCAAAATAGTGAATATGTATTACCAAAACCGGATAGATGCCGCAGTGGCGCTGTATATGGCGGGTAAAATAGACTACATAATAGTGAGCGGCGATAACGGAACAACCTACTACAACGAACCGGCGCTGATGAAAGCCGACCTGATAGCCCGCGGCGTGCCCGCCGCCCGCATATTTATGGACAATGCCGGGTTTAGAACGCTCGACAGCATATTGCGATGCCGCGATATTTTCGGGCAGGTTAAATTCACTATTATCTCGCAGGAATTTCATAACCAGCGCGCGCTGTATATTGCCAACCACAAACAAATACAAGCTATAGCCTACAATGCCGAAGATGGAGATATGTATTGGGAGGTAGCCCTACGCGAAAAACTGGCGCGCGTAAAAGTGGGACTCGACCTGATGTTTAACAAGCAACCCAAATTTATGGGCGCGACCGTAGACATTAAGTAGCAGTTGCTTACCGCTACCCTACCCGATTGTAGGATGACGCTTAAACTCGGCATTGGGATCGAACAACAACCTGTAGGTGCGCAATGTGCGGCTACGCTTTGTACCCAGACTTTCGGCTATATTCATCATCTTAGGGTTAAAGTCGCCAATCCATTGCATCTCGTATTCTTCATACTTGGCCAGTGGCTGTATTACTTTGGCTCCTTCTACTATTATGTAGGCGTCTACGCCCTTGCCCTGAAACTCGGGTATAATACCAAACACCAGCCCTACAAACCTGTTGCATTGCCCAAACTTCTGCAATAGAAAGAACTTCAGCTTTTCTGCCCAGGTAAACTGCCCGTTCATATACTTGAAATACTGATTGAGGTCGGGAAGGTTGACCCACATAGCTATAGGCTCGTCTTTGTAATACACAAACCAGGTAATATGCTCGTCCATGGCGGGCTTCATGGTCTTAAACATTTTCTGCACCACTTTTTCCTCCAGCGTTTTGCCGCCGCCATGGCCCGCCCATGCCTTATTATATATGTAGGTAAAATCTGTAGCAAATTGCTCTATACGGCTCTTCTTTATCATTACCGCCCTGTAATTGGGGTCGGCGGCTATAGCGGCATGACGCGTATAAAACTTATCGTCAAGGCGCTGGTTCACCTTCATACCATAGCATATCTGGTTGAAGTAGGTTTTGAAGCCATAGCCCTCAAACAATTGTACATAATACGGCGGATTGTAATTCATACCATATAGCGGAGCATAATATCCGTCTACCACCAGCCCCCACCATTTTTCGCGCTCGCCAAAGTTTATGGGGCCATCCATGGCCTGCATTTCGCGCTGCTCCAGCCATTTGCGGCAGTGATCGAACATAAAGTTGGCGGCCTCCTTATCGTTGATGCACTCAAAGAAACCAACACCGCCCGTGGGCTGCTCTTGCTTGTACTGGCGGTTGACAAATGCTGCTATCCTGCCAATATTCGCCCCCTTATCGTTTTTCAGCAGCCAGCGACTACACTCGCCCCGCTTAAAAAATTTGTTCTTTTCAGGGTTAAACACCTCGTCAATATCTTTATCCAGCGGACGTATCCAGTTTTGGTCGTTGCTGTAAATATCTATGGCTACCTGAAGAAACGCTTTTTTATCGGCTTCGGTTTTCACCTCATGCATGTGCATAGTGCATCATTATTTTGTTGCGAAGTTAGCTTTTATTTTTTGGGGCACAGGTTTAGGGCTGCGTTAATTACAGGCGTCGCATATACCATGTATCAGCGTATTTACCCCCATCTGGGTAAAACCAGATGGTAGCTGTATGGGCGCAATGTGCACATTGTCCATACAAAACATTTTATGGCACTTGCGACAGTTGAAATGTACGTGATCTTCCGAATGCGCGCTATGGGGGCACGAATGTTTGCAAACGGCAAACCGGGTAACGCCATCCATATCTATTATTTTATGCACCATTCCGGCCTCTTCAAAATCCTTCAGCACCCGGTACAGCGTTATACGGTCTACCTTGCTAAAGCCCGCTTCAAGCTCTGTGTGCGACCACGCCCTTGCCCCGCTCTGTAGCAGCTCCAGCGCTTTTAGCCGCACCGGAGTAGCCTTTAGTCCCTTCTCTCTGATATAGTCGGTAGTATTCATTGCCTTTCAATTATGGCAAAGATAAATATTAAACGCAACACAATTGCATTTAGTTTTTTTGGCTACATTTGCAACATAGTTGCGTTTACACAACATAATGGAGTCGACAAAATACACACCGGGAGCCGATAAACTGGGAATAGCCAGCGCCGTAGTATGCACCATACATTGCCTGCTGGTGCCGCTATTGTTTTTGGCTAAATACTGGCTATCTGGCAGCGCCGAACACCTGGGCCTGACCAGCGTGCACCATGGCGACCGACTGCTGCCATCGTGGTGGGAAACCCTCGACTACGTATTTCTTGTGGTTAGTTTTGTGGCCGTATACCATGCAGCATCGCACGCCGCCGGCAAGTGGATAAAATTATCGCTTTGGCTTTTCTGGCTTTGTTTTGCAATAGCTATATTCTTCGAGGCTACGCTCCACTGGCTGGCCTATGTATCATCGGTAGGCTTGGTAGCTACCCATTTTATCAATATTCGCAGGCACAAGATGGCGGCTTAAGTTGAACCATGCCTGCCTTTTGAAAATACTAATCCAACCAACAAGTATAAGCTACAGCACCGTCCACCAAATATTGCGTGGCGCCAGCTTGCCCCACATCTTAAAACTACTTTGCACAGTTTCGTATAGTTCTTTTTCGGTTACTTTTTTACCCTTTGTAGGCGGTGCAAAGTCTGTGTCTTTAGGGGCGGTCAGCTCCACCTTGGTGGCCGTCCAGGTACAGTGCAGGCGGGGTATGGCCAGTTCCATAATCATGCCGGGCAGTCCGCCAAACATTTCAGGGCCGCCGCCCACCAGTATGTCTTGTGTATAAAATGCAACCACATATACCGTATCGCATATCTTGCCTACCACCTTGTGGCACTTATAGTTGGCTATAGTGCGTATTTCGTCTTTTTGCTGCCACTCTATATCGCGCATGGTGTCTTGCACCAAAAACACCTGATCAAACACCTTTTTGTTGGCCACTACCTTTTTCGTGTTCAGGTCGGTAAGCACTATGTTTTCGGTGGCTGGGCCGCCGCCAAACATTTTAAACACATTGCCTTCTACCTCGCGACCGGGTTTGTATATGGTGCGCGCAGTATCAAAGATCAAATCGAAGTAGGTGGTATTAAATTTAGGCATCCGCGATTTCATTTGCTCTATAAACGGATTGCCGCCATCTTCCTCCATTTCTTTCATTTGGGCATACATATTCACTTTACGTTCAAACTCTATTTTGCCCGCAGTAGTAAACTGCGCCCTTCCGGCGCCGGCTGCAAGCAGTAGTATGCTAAGGGTAATAATTATCTTGTTCATATGCTCTGTTTATGTTGTTACGGTATGGGGTTTAGTGGCGCATCATCATCATTCCGCCGCCGGCCGGGGCTGGCATGCCTGCCGGTGTGTGCGAGAAATTCCAGATAATATTCAGCATGCCGTAACGGCGAATGGTATTGTAGGTATTTTCTGTAATAATGCCGGCTTGCGCTGTGCGGCTGTACCCAAGGTTCTGGTTCAGTATGTCAAACATAGAGAGGCGCACTTCCAGCTCGCTCTTCTTCAGCAGCTTTTTGCCTATATAGGCATCCCAGGTTATTACATTGTTGTTGGCATTAAAAAGGGCTGTTTGCTGGCGGATATACCAGTTTACAGATGTGCTCACTTCCATTTTCCAGGGTAGCTGCACTGTAGCGCTCAGTTCGTTGTTGCTCATAAAATAGCTGGCGCTATACGCCGCTATAGTATTCTGGTTGTCGTTGTAGGTAATACCGGGGTTAAACTCAAAACTATATTTCTGGTCTTTGTAGTACTGAAAGCCCAGCGAGAACGTGTAAGAGTTGTTGTTGCTCTTGTTCAGGGTATCGTTTATGTAGCTGTTCACATGGTTTACGGCTGCGTTCATACGGGCGCCCACCTGCAGATCCAGTTTCTTTAGTTTGAAGCCATAACCCAGAAAAGCAAAGCCATTGTAGTTGCCGTCTACATTTACATATTGGGTTGTGCGCAATCCGTTTATGTTGCGGGTGCTGGCGCTGATAGCGTCATTGATAAAATTAACATTGGCGCTGGCAAACAAGAAACGACCGGAAAGAATCTTAAAGTTGTTAAACCTCATGCTCAACGAGTTGGTAAACTGCTGACGAATATTGGTATTGCCTATGGTTATGTTGGTAGGATCGGTGTTTTGGCGTAGCGGCGCTATCTCATCTATAGTAGGCTGAGTAGTGCTGCCCTGATAATTGATCCTGAAATTGACCTCGCGACCCACCTTGTATACAAACGATGCTTTAGGGAAAAAGTTGAGATAGTTGTATGTGCGTGTAGAGTCGCCATGCAGCGCATCTATCTGCTTGTAGCCCGAATTGGCAACATCTGTACCCAGCGAGAAATTGATCTTTTTGTATACAAACCTTACCGCTGCACCGCCTGTGTTGGTTAGAATATTGTATTTGTAATGGCTACTGAAAAGCGTATTGAGCGAATCGTAACGCGCGGTAAGCACGCTGCTATCGTACGACAGGTTTTTGGTAACGCTGTTGTTTGCTACTACACCGTAGTCCAGCTCCAGATAAGCCACCTTCGATAGCGGCTCTGTGTAGGTAGCCTTGGCCGAGAAAGCGAGCGTGTTGGTATTGCTGTTCTTTTGCTGATCGGTCTTTACAGGCAGCCGCAGCGATGGCGACTCGTAAATGTTGGTCAGCGAGGTCAGGTGGCCATCACTCTTTGAGTCTTTGTAGTTTTCCTTTACATCCAGACTAAAGCTGCGGCCCTTCTTGGCAAATTTTCTACGCAGCAGCAGATCGGCATTGATAAACAGGGCGTTTACATGCGAGTTTATAGCGCGGTCGTTGGTATTGCTTGTATCGGTATTTTGCGCCAGCGTGGCGCTGTTGTAGCGGGTAGCAATATCGGTTATCTTCTGTCCTGCATTGGCAGTAATTTTGAGCGAGGTAAGCGAGTCTATTTTAATTTCGTACATACCGTCGAGACCATGCTTGTCGCCGCGGCTAAACTGACTTTTATGCTGGCGCGCAATACTCACCGAATCGTTGGGTAGGGGAATCTGGTTTACGGTACTACCGTCTACTTCTACATTTTGCATGGCATAGCGGTAGTTTCCGGTAAAATGCTCTTTATCCTTATTCCATTTATCGGCATAGTGCACGCCGCCCGTCCAAACCTTAGGAAAACCTTCGCCATTGAACTTACCATCCCAGCCCGCCATGTCTTCTGCAGTGTTGTTGCGCACCGTCATCATCTCTCCATCGTCGGTAATTTCTGTTACCCCGCCGCCGCTACTAAATTTATTGTTGTCTTGCCATCCAAGGCCTATCTTAGAGGTGTTTGACATTATACCAAATGCAGATAACTGACGCTTGGCCTTGAACGCATTGATCATACCCTGATTCTGAAAGTAACCATCTGTGCCGGCGCCCGCATCCAGCTTACCAAAGTAGCCCTTCTTTTTATCTTCTTTCAACTCCAGATTTATGGTTTTAGTTTTTTGCCCATCGTCTATGCCCGTAAATTCTGTCTGATCGCTTTTCTTGTCAAACACCTGTACCTTTTGCACTGCATTGGCTTGTAGCCCTTGCGTTACCACCTTTGGGTCGTCGCTGAAAAACTCTTCTCCGTCTACCAGTATCTTTTGCACCGTTTCGCCTTGGGCCGTTATCTGTCCGTTCTTGTCTACCTGTATACCCGGCAAGCGCTTTAGCAGATCCTCAACCGATGCATTCTCTTTTACCTTAAAGCTATCGGCCATATATTCGGTAGTGTCGCCTTTTATTTTAATAGCCGACACCTGCTGTTTTAGTACAAACTCCTTGAGTAGAAGTTCTTTTGACACCATAGGCAGCGCGCCCAATTTGTTATTGCCCGACTTTAGGGTAACAACATCTATATAATCGGCAAAGCTGGGAAAAGTGACCTGCAACGAATATTTGCCCACCGCTGGCACAGTAAGCTGAAACGAGCCGTCGGCTTTAGTTCTTGCAAAAGTCTGTATTACATTATCGGCGGGGCGCACCAGCATAACCAGAGCTTTAGATAGCGGCTGATCGTTGAGCGTATCTCTCACAGATCCGGTAATAGTAACATTTTGTGCAAGAGCCGCTGAAAGACCGCAAACCAAAAAAACAAGGAATAAAAAGTATGACTTCATAATTATAATTGTGGGTAGGAAATGAATAACATCCCTTGGTAATGAGAGCGTAAAAAAACAAAAGTAATAGTAATAAACCGTATAGCGTGAGGGTTAAAAAGAGGGGGAGTAAAATAGTTTTAACAGTTTATTGATTATAAATACTACACACCTGCAATACAATAAAATGATGGCGGGCAAACAACCCGATAAACGCTATTTATACACCAAACAATGTGCGCCTACACCAATCACCAAAACAATGTTGAACAAATCAACTTTATAAATTAGCTTTATAAAATGCAATATGCCGTAAAAACATTCAAAACATATAAATGGCAACAGACAGTACATTTTTTGCCGATGCTACCTTGGGCAATCCATCGGGAGCTTATATGGGGTTGCTTCAATCGGCGATAGCGGTATATAACGAGAAAGATAGGATGTTGCGTTTTGCAGACAGTTGTGCCGGAGCAAACACTATGCCTTGTAGCACGAGATTTCCGAAGGCTCTCTCGTCTTAC
>CAZLPE010000164.1:0-7218 GCA_964561325.1 uncultured Flavipsychrobacter sp. | reverse complement strand
TTGGTGATGGAGGCCCCGGAACAGCTGCACAATTGAGCGGAGCTTTGGGTATTGCGGCCGATGCCGCCGGAAATGTATATATTGCCGATCGCGGAAATCAACGCATTCGTAAAGTAAGTACTTCAGGCATTATTACTACAGTAGCGGGTAGTGGTTCCGCTTCATTTTCCGGCGATGGCGGCCCCGCCACCGCGGCGCGCCTGAGCTATCCAACAGGAGTTGCTTTGGATGCTTGGGGACGCATCTATATAGCCGATGCGGGAAATCAGCGAATACGCATTGTAAGTAGATCAGGTATAATAAGTACTATAGTTGGTAATGGTACTAATGGGTTTGCCGGCGATGGCGGCGCTGCCACCGCTGCCAATATTTCCGATCCACAAGGATTGGGAATAGATGCTTCGGGGTATTTGTATATTGCTGACCGCACGAATCAGCGTGTTCGTAAAGTGACGCCCATTCCCATAGCGCCCGCAGTTACTACCGTAAGCGCAATGAGCGGTATTCCTGGCAATACGGTTACGATAGGAGGAAGAGAGTTTAGTGCAACTACTGGCAATAATAATGTCTTTTTTGGCGCTACAAAGGCCACCGTTTCTGCGGCTTCTACTACATCGCTTACCGTTACTGTACCCACTGGCGCTACTTATATGCCAATTAGTGTACAAAATACCGAGACGGCTTTGTCTGGTTGGTCGCAATACCCGTTTTTGCCAAAGTTTGACAATAGCGGTTATATAGCTGGTTTGTTTAATTTTGACCCGAAGGTGGATTTTACGGCTGGGACAAACCCTAATCATGTTGCTACTGCGGACATAGATGGGGATGGTAAACCAGATATGGCGGCTGTTAACATTGTTGGTAATACTGTATCTGTTTACCGTAACACAACAACAAGCGGTTCTATTACAACTACTTCTTTTGCAAGCGCCGTTGATTTTGCTACAGCTTCAAATCCGTCACATGTGGAATTTGGCGATATAGACGGAGATGGAATGCCTGATATGATAGTGTCAGGTATAGGCGCCAATGTCGTTTCCGTTTTCAGGAATACGGCTACAAGCGGTTCTATTACGTCTGGTTCATTTGGCGCCAGGACGGATTTTACCACTGCTAATGGGGCGTACTGCTTTTGCCTTTCAGATATAGACGGTGACGGAAAGCTCGACCTAATTGTAACAGGTAGAAACGTTAATGTAGTTTCAATTTTCCGAAACACCGCGATTTCGGGATCCATAACGAGCAGCTCGTTTGCTACAAGGGTAGACTACACCACGGACAGTGGGCCATATAACGTAATAACATGTGACGTAGACGGTGACGGTAAAACAGACATCGTTAGCGCCAACTATTCGGCCAATACAATTTCGGTACTGCGGAATACAAGCGTTATGGGGGCCATTAATAGCGGCTCAATGGCAGCTAAAGTAGACTTTGCAACAGGGAGTGGTCCCTACCTGTTGGCTTTTGGCGACATAGATGGCGATGGCAAGCTTGATATCGCTACGCCTAACTACACTGGTAATAGCATTTCGGTTTTTCGCAATACAAGTACAGTCGGCTCTATTTCTTCGAGTTCATTGGCAACAAAGGTTGACATTTCTACCGGTAATGGACCAACCAGTCTTTCATTAGGCGACATAGATGGTGACGGTAAAATAGATATGGTTTCAGCAAACCAAAACGCCAATAGTATCTCCATATTTCGAAATACTGCTGTTAGTGGGACTATCAATTCAGGTTCATTTGCCTCAAGAACAAATTTTGCTACAGGTAGCACCCCAGAGTACGCTGCAATCTGTGATTTTGATGGCGATACCAAGCCAGATATTGCCGTTGCAAATTATTATGGAAATAACATTAGTCTTTTTCACAACAATCCTTTGCAAGTACCTGTAGTGAGTTCGGTTAGCGCTTCAAGCGCTGCTCCGGGTAGTTCAGTCACTATAGGCGGTGTTGGTTTTAATGCGACGACCTCAAGCAACGTAGTGTATTTTGGAGCAACACGGGCAAGCATAACCGCAGGTACCACTACTTCTTTAACAGTAGTTGTGCCCACTGGCGCAATATATGCACCCATTTCTGTAAACAATACACCAATTGCTTTAACGGGTAATGCTAAATATCCATTCTTACCCACTTTCGACAATAGTGGCTATGTTACTACAGTAACCCCGTTTGCCGGTAAAGTTGACTTTAGCGCATGTTCAAATCCGTGGAGCATGAGGGCCGCTGATTTCGATGGCGACGGTAAAGTTGATATAGTAGTTACCAACCTTTCGTCAGATTCTATTTCAATCTACAGAAATACAAGTACTTCTGGGGTAATAAATTCGGGTTCTTTGGCGGCAAAGCTCAATCTTTTAACAGGCGTAACGCCATTTGGCGTGGCTACTGCAGATATCGATGGCGATGGCAAAATTGATATTGCTGTCACAAATCAAGTTGGTAACTCAGTTTCAATATTCCGAAATACAAGCACATCTGGTTCTATTAGTTTTGCTGCAAAAGTTGATTTTACAGTTGCCGCCGGACCACAGTTATTAAGTACAGGCGATATAGATGGCGATGGTAAAATGGATATTGCAACTGCTTGCAATGGCGCTAACATGATGTCGCTGATAAGGAATATCAGTACGCCCGGTAGTGTGAATTTTGAATCTAAAGTTGATTTTACTACGCTAACAGGGCCCGCCGGCGTATCAATTGGCGATATTGACGGCGATGGAAAGGCAGACATTGCATTGTCTTGTTATAACGCAAACAGATTATCGGTTTACAGAAATATTGCAACGTCAGGTATATCAACTGCCTCGTTTGCCACACGTCAGGATCTTACAGTTACCACGCCATTCTGCGTTCGCATAGGCGATATAGATGGCGACGGCAAAGCCGATTTGATTACCACAAACAATACAGGAAACCAATTATCAGTTTTTAGGAATACAGGAAGCTCAGGTACTATTACTTTTGCTGCAATATCCAGTATTGCTGCCGGCGCCTCCACTTCACAGCCATTCGAGTTTGACTTTGGCGATATTAATGGCGATGGCAGGGTAGATATAGCTGTAAAAAACAATACTACCAATTCAGTTTCCGTTTTTCGGAATACCAGTACGTCGGGCGCTATAAGTTATGGAACAAGGGTAGACTTTGCTGTTGATGCCGGCCCCGGAATGTGCGTAGCCGATATAGATGGCGATAATAAGGCTGATATCGTAGCTTGCAACACAACCCTGTCTGCAATATCTGTATTGAGAAACAGTCCTTTATCAAATATTACCGGCGCAACTTCGGTATGCAGAGGCAGCAATACAACTCTTTCCAATGCTACCTCCGGCGGAACATGGACAAGTAGTAACACCGCAATTGCAACAGTCGATACTTTTACAGGCGTGGTGACAGGCTATGGAGTAGGAACAGCGACCATATCATACACCTATTTAGGTAGCACTGCTACGGTTACATTTACTGTTACTGCTATCACGCCAGTAATTTCTGGTTTTTCGCCTGCAAGCGGCGCACCGACAACGGTGGTAACGATTACCGGAACAGATTTTGACAATTCTCCTGCAAATAATATTGTTTATTTTGGAGCTACACGTGCGGTAGTTTCAGCGGCATCTACCACTTCGCTTACTGTTACCGTACCTACTGGCGCTACATTTGCGCCAATTACGGTTATAAATAAAGGGTGCGGAGCGCAAGTTGCTCAGTCTAATTTTCCGTTTACACCAACTTTCGATAATAGCGCTTATGTCTCAGGCGTTATCAACTTTGCTCAAAAGATCGATTCTTCCACTGGAGCAAGCCCAACATCTGCCGTTGCTGCAGACATAGATGGAGATGGTAAGGTAGACATTGTTGTAGTAAACAATGGCGCAAATACTGCTTCGGTTTACAGAAACACGGGTACCGGCGGTTCCATTTCATTCGCATCAAGAGTCGATTTAAGTGTAAGTGCAACACCAACGCAAGCTGCAATTGGCGACCACGACGGCGATGGTAAGCTCGATTTAGTGGTTAGTTGCAATAGTGCAGTTACGGTATTTAGAAATACAAGTACTTCTGGCGCTATATCATTTGCTACAGGCGTATCCTATACTGTGGCAACTAATGCACATAGTGTCGGTCTTGCTGATTTCAATGGAGATGGCAGACTGGACATAGCTTGTGTCCACTTTGGCGCTAACGTAACATCCTTACTAAGAAATACAAGTATTCCCGGCGCTATATCCTTTGCTGCTTATTCGTCGTTTTCAGTAGGATCAAATCCTCGCAGCATTGTTGTGGCAGATTTAGATGGAGACAACAAATTTGATATTGCCGCCTCCAATGCAAGCTCAGCAACAATAAGTTATTACAGAAATACTACTGCTACTGGCGCTACATCGCTAACTTTTAGTGGTAGCGGCAGTGTAGCAACAAGCACTAATCCGTTCTGGGCTACAAATGCAGATATTGACGGCGATGGTAAACTTGATCTGATTGGGATTAATACCAATGTTAATACTATGTCTTTTTATAAGAACAATAGTACTGTAGGTACGCTTTCATTTGCAACCAGAGTTGACTATTCATCAGGTTCAGGCCCTCGTAACGTTGTTGCCGGTGATTTGAACGGCGATGGTTTACCAGAAATAGTGACATCCAATTATACAGCTGGATCTGCTTCTGTATTTAGGAATATTAGTTCCGGCGGTGTTGCGGCGCTAGCTTCAAAAGTTGATTTCGGCACAGCTGCTGGCAGTTTCAATTCGTCAATTGTGGATATAAATGGTGATGGTAGACCAGATTTGATTGTTCCAAACAATACGGCGGGTACGGTATCAATATTGAAGAACGACCCACTCTCACCAATAACTGGAGTAGGGGTAATTTGTAAAAATGCTACTTCTGCTTTATCCGATGCAACCAGTGGCGGAACCTGGAGTAGCAGTAATACAGCAGTCGCAACGGTTGGTTTATCTACGGGAGTTGTTACGGGTATAAATGCAGGAACAGCTACTATTAGTTATAACGTAACCGGAGGAAGCGCTACCTATACAGTAACCATATTGCCTTTACCAGCTGCAATTGGTGGAAGTACGCAGGTTTGTAGCGGCTCTACTACTACTTTATCAAATGACTCAACTGGTGGGGTTTGGAACTCGTCAAATACAGGGGTTGCAACAATTGGTAGTGTTTCTGGAGATGTAACTGGTGTTGCAGCGGGAACAAGTACTATTACATACAGTTTAACAACCGGCTGCAGAACAACGTCAGTTATGACTGTGATGCCTGCCCCATCATCTATTTCCGGATCAACTACTTTGTCTACTTCTATAACAACTACCTTGTCGAACACGGTGTCGGGAGGTGTTTGGAATTCTGGCAATACTGCGGTTGCGACTGTTGGTTCTGCATCTGGTATAGTTTCAGGTGTTACTGCAGGCACTGCCGTTATTACCTACACTATTGGCGGCATATGTTCAGTTAATACAGTAGTAACAGTAAAAAGTGTTAATAGCTGTCTGGATTTTGATGGAGCTAACGACTATATCGATATAGGTACTGTTCTTACCGCTAACTCTGCTTATACAAAAGAAGCCTGGGTATACGCTAATGCCAGCTTAAGTTGTAATATTATAAGCGCTGGCTCTCACCCGTTTTATTTAGCATACGGTAACTTAAGAAGTGATCAGGGTGGATTGTCTGTAACCGACCCGATTTCATTCCCTATTGGCAGTTGGGTGCACGTTGCAGTTACCTACGATCCTACAACTACCAGAATGAGTCTATATAAAAACGGTATTTTAGTCGCAACCGGTACAGGCGCGAGCGCTTATGCCGTTCAAAATATTAATATTGGCGATTACCCATTTGCTCACGGCAATTGCTTTAATGGCAAAATTGATGAGGCACGCATTTGGAATATAGTGCGTACAGAAGCGCAAATAAGAGCCGATATGAATTGCGACGTTCCCCGTCAAACTGGATTGATGGCTTACTATCGTTTTAACGAAGGCTTAGTCGGAGGAACAAATACTGGACTTAACGCAATCGACTATAGCGGAAATGGTAATTGCGGTGCATTTATGAATTTTGCGCTTACTGGCACACGTTCCAACTTCGCTAACGGCGCTGTAGGCAGCTGTAATACAATAGCAGTTCCGGCTCCATCTGCAATATCTGGGGTGTTATCTTTATGTGTAGGTAGTACCACTACGTTAACTGATTCTGTTTCTGGCGGTACATGGGCAAGTAGTAATTCTGCTGTGGCTACCATAGGCACTTCTGGCATTGTTACCGGAGTATCGGGAGGTGTCGCAGTAATAACGTATTCTTTGAACTGCCAGATAGCAACAACTTCAGTTACTGTTAATGCAGCTCCATCGGCTATTTCAGGAACAACAACCTTTTGTGTGGGCGCGACATCTACACTTAGCGACACTACAAGCGGCGGTTTGTGGTTAAGCAGCAATGCCGGTATTGCATCGGTAGGGTCTACAACAGGTGTTATTACAGGTGTGTCGCATGGTTCGGCTACGGTTACTTACACGATGCCGTCAGGTTGTTATACTTCAATTACGGTTAATGTAAATCCCCCCGATGCGATTGGCGGTCCTAATACAGTAGCGCCTGGCAGTACAATTACGCTCACAGAATCAGTATCTGGCGGTACATGGAGTAGCAGCAATACCTCAATAGCAACTGTAGGTTCTACCGGTGTTGTTACGGGCGTATCAGTAGGCGTCGCAACCATAACTTATTCATTAGGAGTTGGTTTGTGCTATGTTACCTACAATATATCTGTAATGCCCACTTACTGCAGTGGTAGATCATACGTTAGCGCGCGTGAGTCATGCGGTTCTTACGGATTGGTTATATACGATTATTCATTTACAGGAGAAGCTGGCACAGCGCTTTCAGATATCGGTTCAGGCTGCGACAATACCGGATATCAAGACCGTAGGTTTATAATAGCTCCTGCAACTGTCAATACAGGCGCTACCTATACTACTACAATTGGCGTGGGTACATCCTATGCGCAAAGTATACAGGTTTGGATAGATTTTAACGCTAACGGCGCTTTTGAAGCGTCAGAAACGGTTGGTGGCGTGAACAATATTCTTGGCACAGCAAACTTTAATATAGCCATACCCTCAGGCGTATCAAGCGGTACGAAAGTAATGCGTATGCGGTCTGTATTCTATGCATACGGTATAATTTATCCTT
>CAZLPE010000163.1:0-7359 GCA_964561325.1 uncultured Flavipsychrobacter sp. | reverse complement strand
CCAACATTATGTATTTCGCGGGTGATGTCTGTCCACCGGATTTGATTGGTCTTCATGTCCATTTCCCACCCACCTACTCGCGCTACTCTATTTGTGCGCTCTAGCGTTTGTTTGGTGCGCAGTAAGTCTTCCTCCAGTCGGAAGCGGTCTGTAATATCTATTGCATTGGCAATAATATACTTTTCACCCGTCATAGATGTTTCCAGCACGTTGTTGTACATCCAGATACGTGAGGCGCCATTTTTGTGGCGCGCTACCATTTGGCCCTTTGCTGCGCCATGTTCGGCAATCTCTTGCAGATAGGCTTTTAGCGCTTCGTGGCGCGATTCTGGCACAACAGTAAACAGCGACGTCCCAAGTATTTCGTCCTGAGTATAGCCTAAGTTGTTAGCTCCGGCAGTATTTACAGATAGAAAATTGCCATCGAGCGCATGTGTGCACATGATGCCTTGCGAGTTTTCGAAGAATGCGCGCAGTTTTTTCTCGCTATACAGTATTTGCTGCTTTATTTGGGTTTCGGTAGTTATATCGCGCGCTATTGCAAAAATATTCGAGGTGTCTTTCTCCGGCGTAGCAGTCCATTGTAGTACCGCGTATGTCCCGTTTATGGTTCTGAATCTATTTGCGAAGTTGATTGTGTTTTGCCCTTCGCTTAGGTGTTTCAGCTCGTCTGTGGTAGACTGGTGGTCGTCGGGGTGTATATAATGAAAAAAAGAATTGCTAAGTAGCGTTTGGGTGTCCCACCCCAGTAAATTTTCGAAAGCAGGGTTCACTTTTTTAAAGTATCCATCGGCGCCGGCTATGCAAATAAGGTCGGTGGATAGTTTGAAAATATTCTCAAAATTGCGCAACTCATCCTTTTGCCTTTTACTTACAATAAGCGCAGTGGTTTCCTCCGCCAGCAGTTTTAATAATTTTAGTTGTTTGTCGTCAAGTGTTCTGGGCGTTCGGTCTATCACGCATAGCGTGCCTAAGGCGTAGCCATTAGGGTCTATTAATGGCTGTCCGGCATAAAACCGTATATTAGGGTTATCGGTAACGAGTGGGTTCTCTTGAAACCGCGCATCAGCTTTCGCATCCTCTACAACCATTATTTCATCATTCAAAATTGCGTATCTGCAAAAAGCTATTTCGCGTGGCGTTTGGGCTACGTCAAGCCCTATTCTCGATTTGAACCACTGACGCTTTTCGTCGAGCAATGAAACCAACGAAATGGGCGTATTGCAAATAATAGACGCCATCTCGGTGAGCCGGTCAAATTCTTTATCCTGCGCTGTATCTAAAATAGAATACTGTTTTAGCGCAGACAGTCTTTCGTTTTCATTTTGTGGGTATGGTTGATTGGGCATCTACACTATTTTAATACTTGCAAATTTGAGTGAATGTCTTGATATTGGGACTGTTTTTTGAACTAATTTACGTGTAATTGTTCATATTGTTTTTCTTAAAGGGGATATTTCTATCCTTTTGCTAACATTTTTCTTAAAAATAGTTGTTAACAGATAACGAAGTGCATAGCGCTATTCAAGAATCCGTTTTTTACTGAAGTTCAGTACGCAACGTTTAAGCAATATTCAAATTGGTTCAACATTTCATTTGCGCAATCGGCGGCGTATGTTATCTTGCAGAAGATATCTTGTAGGAAACTTAAATATTGATGTTTTGTGTATTTAGTTTTCCTTGCATTGAGTATTCGTTTAGCAGGTTGTCGCCATTGCCGGTGTATAATTTCAGGCTAATTCAAATATTAAAATACTGTATTGTAGCACATGAGCCGCTATTCCTTATTGACTATTCTTATTTGTCTCTATTTTTCCGCATCGTTATTTGCCAGAAACAGTAGCGGTCAACGGTTGGATTCTTTATTAGTTGTTATCAATTCAGGTAGTTTCACCAAGTTGTCCGATACCGATAAGGTGTTGATATATTGCAGTTTGGCGCAATCGTATCCCGAGAAGGAGGTTACAATTAGGCGGCATTATCTTGAAACAGCGCTAACGCTGGCTCAAAAAACTGGTTTTGTAAGAGGAGAAGGGAAGTGCCTGTCCATTTTGGCCGATTGTGAGCCAACGGCCAGTTTTACAACCAAACTACAATTATATTATAAGGCGCTGGAGCGTTTTGAACATTGCGGTAGTATAAGCGATCAGGCCGAAGCGACGAGAAGCGTAGCGGGATGCTATTACAACACGCGCAAATTTAGACAGGCATTAAAGTTGTTTGAGCGTTCGAGCGAATTGTTTGCAGCTGCGGGAAACAAACGTCAGGTCGGGGTAAATTATATAAGTATTGGCGCTGCTTATGGCGAACTGGGCTCGTCGGACGAGGCAATAGACTATCAGCAAAAAGCGCTGAAGATATTTGAAGAAATTCAGGACACATTGCAAATGGCAGGCGCTTACGACAACATGGCCAACTACTATGCCAACGTCAGGCAATATGGAATCAGTCTGGCTTATGCATTCAGGGCGTACCGCATATTGTTGTCTACCGGCAGTGAGAGTAAGACCGCCGGTATATTAAACACTATCGGAAATATATATACTAAGATAGCGACTGATACCGGTATGGTTGTTGCCGCAGACAGTTTGATTATGCCGAGTCGGCGTCTGAATATAGAAAAGGCAATATTTTATAATCGTGAATCGGTAAGAATATACAGACGGTGGGAAGTAGCGCCGCTGTTTGCACTAAAGAATCTGGGCGAAGCGCTGTATCTGGGCGCTAATTATAAGGAGGCAGCTGAGGCCTACCTGGAATACATGAATACACAAGATTCCGTTTTCTCTAAAGACATACAGCTACAGCTTGCAGCTATGGAAACAGCGCGGGAGTCGGAATTGAAGGAACTGGCAGTGCGCCAAAGAATAAAAGAACGGTGGATATACTCTACAGGTATTGGTTTGCTTTTATTGCTGGCAGTGTGGGTAACCTTGCAATACCTGCGACTTAGGAGCATACACAGAAAACTGGAGATTGAGAAAAAACACAGTGATGAGCTTGCAAAAAGCCTTCGGGAATCGGTAGAGGCCAAAGATGCATTTGCTGCAAGTCTGCATAATGCGCTGAAACAAAAAGAAGACCTTGCAGACGAACTGCATAAACAGGTAATTCAAAAAGATAATTATGCCGCCCAGCTTGCGGCGTCGGCAGAAATGAAATCCAGATTTCTGGCCAATATTTCGCATGATATCCGCACGCCTGTTACCTTGTTGCTGGGCGGGCTGGAGTTGCTGAAAAACGAAGAGCGACAAGATGCCGATAAGGATGACAAACGTAAACTGGATATAGCCTACAACAACGGTAAAAAATTGTTGCGGATGGTGGACGATATGCTCGATTTCTCGAAACTTGAGCTCCACCAGATTCCGGAGATAGCGCTCAAAAACGCCAATGCGAATGATGTCGATCATGAGCAAGAACGCGAATTTGTAGAGGACTGGACAATTTTCCCTAACAAGCCACTGTTGCTTTTGGTGGAAGATAATGCCGATCTCCGGTATTATTTCTGTAAAATGATTGGCGATAAAGTGAATATCATAGAGGCTGCTAATGGCATAGAGGCATTGGACTGCTTAGAAACCAATATGCCCGATGTGATAGTGTCTGATATAATGATGCCCTTGATGGATGGCTGGGAGTTTGTGGGTAGGGTTAAGAAGGACGAACGGTTTAAGAAAATACCCATTATCACCTTGTCGGCATTGGTAGACACTCAAACGCAACTCGCTATGCGCCGATTGGGCGTGGATGATTATATGATAAAACCCTTCACCGTAAATGAGTTGAGCATAAGAGTATTTAATTTGCTTGCCAACCAGTTGGCGAGAAATACCTACAATGAAATAGCCACCGATACGGATGAAACGCCACATGAAAATCTTGAAGTTGCAGAGTTCAGACAAAGGATTGCGGAGTTTGTTTTGGAGCGAATAACCAATGCGCAGGTGTCGGTATACGATATAGCCTATGCCATGAATATGCATGAGCGCCAGCTATACAGAATGGCAAAGAGCCTGACAGGTAGTAGCCCGGCACAACTGATAAAGGAAGTGCGCTTGCAGCGAGCCTATGATATTTTGGTAACTAATAAAATCTATAAGATCAGCGATATATCTAAGCAAGTTGGCTTTGATACGCCGGCATATTTTGCCAAATTATTTGAAGAACGCTTTGGAAAAAACGTGACAACTATGCTGGCGAAGTAGCGTACTGCAACCAATTAATAGGGTAAAAGCGGCCATAAAGTAAAACTTTGTGGCCGCTTTTTTATTTTCTTTTTCTGCTGGTTTGTTTGTAAATGTTTGATAATCAGCTAATTGTATTTCGTGTCGGGATTTTCAACTCTTTTGTCAGGTTTGTTATTACCCCTATTTCTAAGTTCGCCTCCCTAATGTTAGTAGTGTGCGTAGTTCGTACTGATTTTCTGCGATTTAAGTAGTCAGAAAAGCGATAATAACAACAAACATGCTCGCATATTGAAAATTAAAAATAGACACACCGCATATGATCGCATCCTTACGCTCGCTATTTGCAACCGGTAACCGGGCAAAAATTATTATGTTTTCAGCAATATTGGCCATTGCTGAAATACTGTGCGCATCGACAGCCAGCGCCCAAAACACGCTGGATCTTACAGGGCTGGACAACACGGCTCCCTCGGCGGCGGCGTACTCTGTCCGACGGTTATCTACCAGCTATACCGGCAATCTCATTAAGGTGCGTCGCAGCTCAGACAATGGGGTATTGGACATAGGCTACAATGCAGGCAACCATCTGGATACCAGCGCATTGAAAACCTTTGTGGGCTCGGGTAGCGGTTTTGTAGACACCTGGTACGACCAAAGCGGGAATGGCAGAGACCAAACAATGGCGACAACAGGCAACCAGCCGCGTATAGTAAATGCAGGTGTGATAGAACGAAAAAACGGCCAGCCGGCTGTGTATTTCAATGGGTCTACCTACATGGCCTCGCCGTCATTCTCGGCGTTGTCGTCAGGGTTTACCGTTGCAATTATTGCAGGAGTAAATTCTAATGTAACCTTCAATACATTTGCGAATAAAACTCAAAGTAATATTGGTATGCCATTCGATCAATGGAATACCAATTATTACATTGGCAACGGTACTCTGGATGCAGGGCCGCGAACATTGTCAACCGGTATATCCGCCGCGGCAGGTTACAGTCAGTGGAGCTATGCAGCCAGCTCTTCAACAGCCGGGGCGTGGCGTCTGGGCGTTAGCAATACTTCTACAACCGCGCCTACTTATTATTCCGACGGCAATGTGCCGTTCATGCTGGGTTCGCGTCAGGATCTGGCTACTCACCTCGATGGGCATATCGGTGAGGTGATTTTGTTTCCGTCTGTATTGTCTAGCGGTAACCGGGGAATTGTTGAATGTAACCAAACCACGTACTTTTTAGGGTTAGGCATAACAGGCAGCACAGTATTGTCTACTGTTACTACGTCTCAACTAAAAGGCGGCATTTCTGGTGGAACTTGGGCATCGTCTGCAACGGGAGTAGCCACCGTAAATTCTACAACAGGAGTAGTTACCGGCGTTAGCGCCGGAACATCGAATATTACCTATACGTTACCCGGTGGTTGTACCACCATGGCGCCGGTAACTGTAAAAACGCCGGGTGTTGGCCTTAATTTTGATGGGGCGGGCGACTATGTTGGCATTCTGAATAATTCAGCTTTTGAGACATCAACCGGTACGATAGAAGCGTGGATAAAAGCCGGATGGAATACAGTAGGCGTAAACAATCCAGCTATTATTTCTATGCGACCGACGGTTGTTACTAACGCGAGGTACAGTTTTCATGTCCTGGGCGACCGATCTGGTTTTGGTTTGTGGAATGGCGCTTCTTTCAACACTATGCCTTTTGCTATTGCTCAAAACGTTTGGTATCACGTTGCAATAGTTTATAGTACTTCCGTATGCTCTTTGTATGTAAATGGCGCCTATGCCGGGAATATAAATGCAGGAATAGGATCGGCAACAGGAAACAATATACGCATTGGCGCACCCGACGATGGGTTTCCTAACGAATTTTGGATTGGGTCGTTAGACGAAGTACGTGTATGGAATACTCAACGTACGGCAACGGAGATTTTCAACAATGCCTATTGCGACATTTCGCAACAGGCCGGTCTGGTGGCTTATTATCGTTTTGACGAAGGTATTGCAGGCGGTACAAATACCGGCCAGCCGCAAGTGATGGACTACAGTGGTAACGGCTACTGTGGAACGCTCAATAATTTTACCCTTACCGGCTCAAGCAGCAATTTTGCAACCGGCGCTATCGGAAGTTGCAACAATATTTCAATTAGTACACCGGCTGCCATCGGTGGGACAAAAGGTATATGCGGAGCCACTGGCGCAACTACAACGCTAACCAATGCCGCAGGCGGCGGCAGGTGGAGCAGCAGCGCGACGGGCGTGGCCACAGTTGGCTCGTCTACAGGCGTTGTTACCAGTGTAGTTGCTGGTACTACGGTTATCACTTATTCACTGAACTGCCAGATAGCTACAACTGTAGTCACAGTAAATGCTAATCCGGCGGCGATAACAGGCAATACAACGCTATCAACGGCAATTACGACAAAACTTTCCGACGCTACCGGCGGTGGCACATGGTCTTCATCAGCAACCGGCGTTGCTACAGTGAACTCAACATCTGGGTTAGTGACGGGCGTTAGCGCAGGTACTGCAACAATAACTTATTCATTAGCATCTGGTTGTAGTGTTAACACCGCTGTTACGGTAAAGAATCCGAATTCAGGCTTGAATTTAGACGGTGTAAATGATAGAATAGATGGTACAAACGCATCGTTGCCTCAGGGAAGCGCTGCGCGCACCATAGAAGCATGGATAAACATGCCGTCGTTTGCAGGATATAAAACACTGTTCAACTGGGGTACTTTCGCCAACAACCAACGAACAGGTTTATTGATTGTTAGTAACAACCTATATTATGTAAACGAATTAAATGATTTCAATGCGACTTCTGCAACGTTTTCTGCAAATACGTGGACGCACGTAGCGGCAACTATGAGCGGTACGTCGGTTAATTTTTATATAAACGGCGTACTCATGCAATCGGGTACATTGCCAAGCGGCGCGCCCAACACGACAGGCACAGCGTGGACTATAGGTAATACAACCGGCTCGGGATCGCCAAGAGATATGTTTAACGGTAGTATTGACGAGGTAAGGGTGTGGAATGTAGTGCGCACGCAAAGTGAGATTGCTGCAAATATGAACTGCGATGTAAGTCAGCAGGCAGGATTGGTGGCATACTACAGATTTGACGAAGGTATTGCAAGCGGAACCAATACAGGTCAGCCAAAT
>CAZLPE010000162.1:0-7504 GCA_964561325.1 uncultured Flavipsychrobacter sp. | reverse complement strand
ACGATAGTAGCAGAAATAGGGAATGATTTATGCTTGCGGTCGACCAATACTGCCACGGTTAGTTTTTTAAGGTCGTAATGGAGTATGGATTGCAGCGAGTATATTATTGTTTTGCCCGAATTAGCTACATCGTCTACCAGTATTACCGATTTGCCATTCAGGTCGCTGGCTATTTGCGGCGTATCGGCAAGCGGTTTTTTCTTGTCTATTTGCAACGAGAGCGTAGTAACTTCCAGCGGACTGATTTCGCGCAGTAGTGCGCTAAGGTTGTCGGCAAGTATTTTACCGCCTTTTTCTATGCCTATGAGCGCAATACTTTTTTCATCGGCATTGCGTTCCCAAATTTCATAGGCCATACGGCGTAGCTTTAAGCCAATACGCTCTTTGTCCAGAATAAGTACGCGTTCTTTTTTTTCCATAGCCAGTTTAGTTTGATCTTATCGCCACCACAGGGTCGAGCCTCGATGCCGCCCTGGCCGGTATAATACCCGACAATATGCCCACAATAATAGAAACAAAAATACCAATAAAGAAGTTGGAAAGCGAAAGCGTAACCTGAAACTCGAGCAAGTAGGTAAGCCCGACGCTGAGCAACAGCACAATGACAATGCCTACGCCGCCGCCAATAAGGCACAGCGCTATAGCCTCTATAAGAAACTCCCACAAAATAGACGCCTTGCGCGCGCCAAGCGCTTTTTTGAGCCCTATCATCTTTGTGCGTTCCTTAACGGTAACAAACATAATGTTGGCAATGCCAAATGCCCCAACCAGCAGCGAAAGGCCGCCTACAAACCAAGCAACAACATCTATAGTGCCAAACACCATGTTGAGGCGTTGCGATACCTGACTAAGTTGGTTGACGGCGAAGTCGTTTGGCTGGCCGGGACGCACTTTTCTAATACGCCGCAGCACGCCTTCCACCTCATACCTTACTTCTTCCATGTCTTTTCCCTTAGCTGCTTTTACAGCCAGCATAGGGTCATAGTTGAGCGATTTTACATCCAGCAGCGACGCCGCCATATAGTAGGGGTATATGACGCAATTATCGAAGTCGAAGCCCGCCATGTTCTGTCCCGATTTTTTCAGTACGCCGGCCACCACAAATTTTCTGCCCAGCATACTTATGCTTTTACCTAAAGCGCTGATGTTGCCCGGAAACAATCCGCGCGCTACCTCCTCGCCCAACACTACCGAATTGGTTCCTCCGTCCAGTTCGCTGGGGGTAAGGTAGCGGCCCTGAGCAATTTCTATACTTTGTATTTTCTCAAAATCATTCATTACCGCATAGCCCGATATGCTGTTGAGTTCAATATCGTTATGCTTTATTGTCATACCCCGGGTGTTTAGGCAGAGCGTGGTTATTGCAGCGTCGGGGGCTTGAGCCTGTATTGCTTTTACGGCCTGCGGCGTCATGCCGGGGCGACGCCAGTATTCCCACCATTTGTATTCGCCTCCTTCATCCATCCAGGGCCAGCGGCCTACATACAGCACATCGCTGCCCAGTGTAGATACTTCTTTCTGTATATTGGCTTTAAGACTGTCGAGCACGGTAAGCACTGCAATAATGCAAAATATACCTATGGTAATACCCAGCAGCGACAGAAATGTGCGCAACTTATTGGCTCTCAGTTCCTGAAAAGCCTGAAGAATACTGGCGCCAATAATCTGGGTTATTTTGTGCATTGCGGAGCAAAGTTAAGCTTTGCAACATTGCAGCGGCCTAAAAAAAATATTGTATTACATAAGCGTTTTTAGCTTCGTTATCTGCTCATGGCGTAGTAGTGCATTCCTGTTATTGGGCTGTTTATTATAGTATTTTCATCAGTTGTGGTTTTTCCTGTAGGTTTGCGCCAACCAAAATTCATAGGCTTGCGACTTGCATCATCCTTTACCGAAAAAAACAAAGCGCTCGGCTTCGCTATGTTTCGCAATTATCTGGCCATGCGGTTTACCATTATTCTCGCGCTCAATATGCAAGCCACAATTGTGGCCTACTATGTATACCAGCTCACGCACGACAAACTGGCGCTGGGAATGCTGGGTCTGTGGGAGGTGATACCAGCAATTGGGTTTTCGTTGTTCTCGGGTCATTTTGTAGACCTAAAGGAAAAGAAGTCGCTTATACTGCAATGTAGCATTGGGTATCTGGCGCTCTCCGCATTTTTTGTGTGGCTGGCATGGCCGGGCATTACTACGCATATGTCTACTCAGGTTGTGTTGTGGCTTATATATTTGGGCATTTTTATTGGCGGCGCATTGCGTGCGTTTCTTAGTCCGGCATCGTTTGCGCTTATGGGCATGCTGGTGCCCAAAGATCTTTATCCTAATGCCACTACCTGGAGCAGCGCATCGTGGCAAACCGGCGCTGTGGTTGGGCCGCTATTAGGCGGATTTATGATTGCGCTTTCCAGCTTTAGGGTAAGCCTTATAACAGTTGGGCTCATTGAGTTGCTCACAGTGGCGGCAATGCTGCGCATACCTAAACAACCTATATTGAAGAAAGAGAAAGAACCTATAGCAAAAAGCCTTGGCGAGGGTTTGCGGTTTGTGTTCCGCACACAATTGGTGCTTGCCGTATTGTCGCTCGATATGTTTGCCGTATTGTTTGGCGGCGCAGTAGCCCTGCTACCCGTATATGCCGACGACATACTGAAAGTAGGCGAGATAGGCTATGGATGGATGCGCGCAGCTCCGGGTATTGGGTCGGTTATAGCATTGTTTGCATTGTCGTTTATGCCGCTGCGCACGCAGCCGGGTATAAAGTTGATGCTTAGTATAGTGGGTTTCGGAATAACGACTATTGTTTTTGGTTTGTCTGGTTATTTTGGCGGCACAGCCTTGGTATCCATAGGCGCACTCCATATATCGTGGGGTTTTGTAGTTGCGTTTGCTATGTTGCTGATAGGCGGCATGTTTGATGCGGTAAGCGTAGTGATACGCGGCACTGTGCTGCAGGTACATACGCCCGACAGTATGCGGGGCAGGGTAGCGGCGGTAAATACTATGTTTATCAGTTCATCGAACGAGCTGGGCGCTATGGAGAGCGGACTGACGGCCCGGCTAATGGGCACTGTGCCTGCGGTAGTGTTTGGCGGCTGTATGACCCTGGTGGTAGTGGGGGTAACCTGGTTTGCGGCGCCGCTACTGCGCACGCTGGATATACACGGCGGTAAAAAGGAAGAATAGGGGAGCAGAACCTATTTTATCCGCCTCATGGGGTAGTCTTTGTCGCGTACTATGCCATCTTCTCTGCCTGATATTGTGGCTACCAGCGAGTCGTTGGTAACCTTTGTGTACTTTATTTTCTGAGGGAAATCATGTGTCGGGTTTTCAAATACCCACTCCTTGCCATTGGCTGAGGTTTGTACAAACTTTACAGGTTGCCCGGCGTTCTGATTGGTTACTGTTGGTATATAGGCCACCTCAGCGCCACGCTGTTGTAGTATTATGGTTTCGTCGGGCATGGTGTCTTTGCCTTTTACTATATAGCTTTTGCCTGCCAGCGTAGAGTCGTTCTCAGCCGCCCAGCTTTCTATTACCATAGCATCGCCAGCCGGGCAGGTCCAGGCGCCGCACAGCCATTTTGCGGCAGCCACTGCTTCATAGGTTGGTTTATTAGCTTGTCCGGTAGTTGTAGTGGACTGCTCACTGTTGCTACCGCAAGCGTTAAGCGCACAAATAGCAGCAACAGTTAGGAAATAGAGGCGGTGCATGTATCGAAGCTTAATGACAAAGAATAATAGCGGTAGTAATAAAAACAAACAGGACACTGATAATGCCTGAAATAACAAAGCGCGATGGTATGTTCAGAAATTATAAATGTCCGGTTACGAATATAGGTAAAGCGCAACGTTGCGCTTTATAGCCTTACCAGTCTCTGTTTCTGTGTTCGTGAAACTTGCGGTACTGTTGTTTTTTTACGTAGTGTCCGCGATAGTTCATTCTCGCCCACCTGTTCATGCCACAGCTGCTAATGCCGGCAACCACAAAAAGGATAATCAATATTCTGAGTACAGTAAATTTCATAATGGGTATGTTGATGAAACGCTTTATTTCGAAATTTCAGCTAATATCGGATTATTTTTTGCTTTTTTATACTTAATTGGCATTTGTTGCCTCACTTTTTGTCTGTTTCTCTGTTATCTGGCTATTTGGTGGGTATTTGCTGGTGTTTCGCGCAGTTCTTCTTCTTTCGTATTGTTAGTATTTTTCATAGTCATAAGGTCGTAAATAACCGCGCACCATGTCAGTATACAGGGGAAAGCCTTGATGGTATAAGGGTAAATGAAATGCTTGCGCACATAGGGCGGGAAAATATCTGTGGTAGAAAAGCAAGTAAATAGCAGCACGAAAAATAGCAATGCTGTGCGCCAGTTAGCCTTTGGCGATGCAAAATACCAGATGGCCACGCCGGTTACCGCAATAATATATGTAGACGATTCGGCTTTGTGATTGAAGATAATAACCCAGATAAGCATAGATGCCAGCGTCAGCAACTTAAACTGCTCGTTGCGGTACTGCTTATAACGCACAAATGGAACCAGAAACAGCAATACGCCTATTACGGTAACATAAAACTTACTGTTGTTGATGCCAAACCAGGTATGCAGCCAGCCGGCTACAGAAATACCTACGGCGGCCGCAGCGTCTTCTTTTATCAGGTAGGCCCAGTTTTTGTATTCCCACACCAGTGTTTGCATTGGTATCACCAGTAGCGGCAGGGCGCCCAGCAATATGGTCCATAATGCGGAGTATAGAATAAATTTCAGTTGTCCGGGGTAGAATAATATCATGCAAAACCCTATAGCTCCATAGGGTTTTATATAGGTAGCCACAACTATCCATAGCGTAGCCAGCGCTATTTTACGGTGTTGCATACAGCCATATGCAGCCACCATCAGCCCGCACATCAGTCCGTTGCTTTGGGTGTTCGACAGGCTGGTAAGCATTTCATTGCCTATAAACCATAGTAACAGGCATTGCACTTTGTTGGCAAACGGCAGCATACGCACTGCAAAATATACGGCAACAGCGTTGAGTATGTTCCAGATAGTGAGGCCAAGCAGATTGGGCAGGTAGGCAAATGCCCCCATAAAGAAAGCAAATGTTGGACTATACTTATAAAAATCCCAATGCTCGTCGGGGTGTATGCCGTATAGCCCCAATAGGCCGGTTTCGTTATAATTGGCGGCGGTATCGTGCAGGTGGAACCACGAATTTTTGAAAATCAGGTAATTGTTGAACTCGGTAAGGCTCTTGCCATAGAACAAGTCCATATACTTGGGCTGGTTCATGATGTCGGCCGGAAACGGATCTTTAGGAAAAGTATACTGATGCAGCCCCAGCATATACAATTGCACCGACACAAAGATGCCGGCAAAAATAAATAGCCCCAATAACAAGCCGGGTTTAAAAATTATCGCCTTAACAGAGTCCCAGTTCATAATAAAAATCGGATAAATATACTACCGGCATTTTACTGTTACAACCTTGGGCAAAATATAAATAGCTGCAAGCCTTTACGCTACGGGTATTGTCATTATTTTTTTAGCGCGGCGGCATATGTTTTTTTGATGCTGTTTTTCTCTTCGCGCTCCATGATGGCAGTAGCTGCAGGTATTAGTGTGTCGTTGATGGCGGTTTTGAGTTTTATTATTTGCCCGAGTGCAAAGGCTGCGCTCCAGCGCACTACGGTGCCGGAGTGTTCGGTGTTTATAAGTAGTTGGTTTGTTGCCGCTGCAATAAGGTCGGGGTGCAGATGGATCGTATTGCCGATTACTTTTGCCGATTCCCATTTTATACGGGGCGCTTTGTCTGCCAGCCTGTCTATTATCCATTCCAGGTCGGTAGAGGCTATGGCTACGGCGCCGCCGTTGGTGGCAAATTCTATTGCTTCTATGCAGGTGGCCTTTGCAGGGTCTTTGCAGGTATGGGCAAAGGCTATCAGCTCGGCTGGGGTAATTGTTTTATTTATCAGCAATTGTTGAATGGCTTCTGTTGCCTCCTTAGGTTTTAGCGTTTTATCGGTTAGTATCGCTTTTATGTCCATAGTTTTATGTGTATTAGCCCTGTTAAGGTAATAATAAATTGCGAGTAATGCGGCAGCTTCTGGCTACAGCGAGTTACATTCGATGCCTATTGCATCCTATATAATGGTTATTCGTTTTTTCGTAAGCATTTTGTGCAATGCATTGTTACGCCTATTGCCTATGCCTGCGCAACGATGGGAATAGTATGCGAAACAACAAAAGCTATGATGCTGTAAGCATCAAACTTTTATAGTAGGGGTCGGCATTTGCGCCGATGTCAGGTGTCGAATGTCAGTAACGGAATGGCATACAACGTTACCCAAATTGTATACTACATTCACAAACAGTCCTATTGTTGTGATTGTATCTGTTTATTGCATAGGTTCGCACAAAACCTGCCGCTACTCCTGCGCACTGCCTAAAAAGAAAAAATGCAGGCCCATGTAAAATGAGCCTGCATGAAGATTTTATTTTTGGTTAAGTTGTCTGTCTCCGCTTTGGCGTTCTACCATCCATCCGGGGTATTCTTTGGGTAGTGCGCTGGCGTTGTTCAGTTTTGCGAGGTCGTCGGCGGTTAGCGCCACGGTTGTGCTCTTTATGTTGTCGTGTAGTTGCGCTATGCTTTTGGCGCCTATTATGGTACTGGTGATACCAGCCTGACAACGCACCCATGCCAGCGCCACCTGCGCTACCGTGCACCCATGAGCGGCGGCAATTTCCTGCATCACATCTATAATGTCAAATGCTTTGTCTTTGTTGATAGGCGGGAAATCGAAATTTGTGCGACGGCTGCCTTCCAGCTTTTGGTTTTCGCGCGTGAATTTGCCCGAGATGAAACCGCCTGCCAGCGGGCTCCACGGCATAACAGCCAGTTTTTGGTCGGCTGCCATAGGCAGTATTTCGCGCTCTATATCCCTGCCAGCCAGCGAATAGAAGTATTGTAAACCTTCAAATTTATGCCAGCCATTGAGCGCTGCAATGCCCTGCGCCTTCATAACCATCCATGCAGGCCAGTTGCACACCGCTATGTAGCGCACCTTGCCGGCGGCTACCACATCATTTAGCGCGCGCATGGTTTGCTCTATGGGCGTTATAGGGTCTACGCCATGCACATACAGTATGTCGAGGTGGTCCATTTGCAGCCTTTCCAGGCTTTCGTCTACCGACTGCAGTATGTGGTAGCGCGATAGTCCTACATTGTTGTGATCGGGACTCATGCGGCCGCGCACTTTCGATGCTATTACCACTTCGCTTCTTTTTATACCCAGATGTTTGAGCGCGCTACCCAGCAGACGCTCAGATGTGCCGTAAGAATACACATTTGCAGTGTCGAAAAAATTGATGCCCGCGTCAATGCTGCCCTTTACCAGTTCTGTAGATTCGTCTTGTTTTAGTCCGCCTATTACTTCCCAATAGCCCTCGCCGCCAAAGGTCATTGTGCCAAAGCACAACTCTGATACTACCATGCCGGTATT
>CAZLPE010000161.1:1280-7525 GCA_964561325.1 uncultured Flavipsychrobacter sp. | reverse complement strand
GCTTCACCTCCGGCTATTCAAATTTTAGCCCATTCGGGCTAAGTACAAATTACAACAAAATTGAGTGACGAACATTCGATAATAGTCTGCGTCTTTTTGATGTACAATTGGTATTATATGCAGCTTTACTACCTGAGCTACAAATCGATTACCCACATGCAGAAATACCCCGCCGATTGGCGGGGTGTACTGTATATATAAAGAGGTAATTAGATTTTAAAGTGAGAGAACGCTTTGTTGGCTTCTGCCATACGGTGCGTATCTTCTTTCTTTTTAAAAGCTCCGCCTTCACCTTTCGCTGCTGCTACTATTTCGTTGGCAAGCTTGTCGGCAATGGTTTTACCGTTGCGCTCGCGGCTGAAACGGATAAGCCATTTCATGCTCAGCGATATTTTGCGGTCTGGTCTAACTTCTGCTGGTATCTGGAAGGTAGCGCCACCTATACGACGGCTACGAACTTCTACAGCCGGAGTTACGTTGGTAAGTGCGCGTTTCCACACTTCGTAACCATCTTCGTTAGTTATTTTTGATACTTTATCGATAGCATCGTAAAAAGCGCTCAATACAACTGTTTTGTTGCCGCCCCACATAAGGCAGTTTACAAAACGGGTTACGTTCTTATCGTTAAATTTTGGATCCGGCGCTAACGGGAGTTTTTTTGCCTGTGCCTTTCTCATTGCTGACTTGGCTTATATTAGAGTGTTAAAAAAATTATTTTTTGCCTGCTGGTTTAGCTCCTGGTTTACCAGCTGCGCCTGCTTTCGCTTTTTCCTTCTTAGTACCATATTTACTACGGCTCTTTTTACGGTCTTTTACGCCCGCTGTATCCAGAGCTCCACGTACGATATGATAACGTACACCGGGAAGATCCTTAACACGACCGCCGCGTATCAGCACTATCGAGTGCTCTTGCAGGTTGTGCCCTTCACCAGGAATGTAGGCAATCACTTCCACCTTATTGGTAAGGCGCACCTTAGCCACCTTACGAAGGGCGGAGTTTGGTTTCTTTGGAGTAGTAGTGTACACACGGGTACAAACACCACGGCGTTGAGGGCAGGAGTCCAAAGCGCGAGACTTTGATTTCGTCCGCATTTGTTCACGGCCTTTTCGTACTAATTGTTGTATTGTAGGCATTGCTTACGTTAGTAATAAATTAAAATTAGGAGTGCAAAGGTAAGGGAATAAATCAAAAGTAAAAACTAAAAATTTAAAAAATATTTTTCGACCGTCTTTTCTTGCTGTTTCCAGCAGAAATCAACCGCCAAAATCTATTTTTTTGTCAAAACTACGTTATTTATTTTCAAAAACGCCATTTATTACTTCAAAAAGTTCTTCTCTTTTAGCGTTTTGCCATTTAGACCGCCCAACAGCTAAGACTTTGTCGCAATTGCCGATCAATACCCGGCATTTTATCAGCAATCATTTTTATTTCCGCCGCGCCTGCCGCAAATAATCACTGTATTGCCGCCTGCATAAAATGTTTTTGCAAACGCCAGATCTATACCCGATGTGCAGCCGGTAATTTGGATAGTATTCCCTGTTATCAATGTTCCGTAGTAGTTCAATTTCGCGCACTTACAGTACCCTACCCTCTATTTCGCTTACCGCTTTACGAAATTCGGCAGTAATCGGCGCTTTTTCATTCTTTCTGAAATCAAAATGTACAATTACATCGTGCGCTTCGGCCACTACCTCGTTATCTGCATTTCGTATACGATGATGCAGCCCAAAACTGGTGTTTTTGATAAACTCCATACGCGACTCTACCACAATATTACCGGGATAAAACAAGGGTTTAATAAAATTGCAACCAGTGGAAAGTAAAATGGGCCCTGTCTTGTGTTCGCTAAAGCCTTCGGCAATACCCGTAAGCTCCCAATACTGCACACGAGCGGCCTGTATATACTTGAAGTAAGAGACATTGTTTACGTGCCCGAAAAGATCCATTTCGCTCCAGTCTATACGGAGGCTCAGCGTTACCGGAAAGAGGTTCATTTTGCGAATGTAGCACGTTTCCACGAGGCTATACCTTACTCAGGTAGTTCTCAGCAGACCCAAAGCCTTGGTATCTTCATAAATATCGCTGAGCGGCAGCATTGCATTTACCGACTTTAACAACAATACATCTTCCAGATTCTTGTATTCGGTAAGCTCCCATTTGCCATCGCTATTGATACAAAATGCCTCTACTCCTACAAACAACGAATCGACAACTACATATTCACAAAGCGAGGGGATATCGCGATACAGCTTAAATTTATCGCCCCTGTCATATCGCTGCGTAGAGGGCGAGGTAATTTCTATAATTATTGTTGGGTTTATCAAGTTCATTTCATCATCGTTCAGAAACTGAACGGGCTTGCACACTACAACTATATCGGGATAGGTGAACAGGGAATTTTGCAGTATATGTACACGTAGATTACTACCGAATGGCTGGAAAGGCCTCCCTTTTAACTGTTGCTTAAGTAGAAACTTTAAGTTTTCTGCAATTACATTGTGCTGAAACTTAGCGCCCGACATTACGGAAATCTCACCTTTATAATATTCGTGCTGCTCCTCTGAATCGTTTTCAAACTTCAAGTACTCCTCAATGGAAAATTGTTTACCCGGGTTTACAATTTCGGAAGCGTCCATTTATCAAATTTAAAAAACCCATTCAAACTACTAACTGCCCCGCCAAGCAACACTTAACGCATATACGCTACGAGCGTGGGTTACATAAACAAATACATAACCCGCACTACCCACAAATTGTTGAACTGCGCCGCTTTAGAATAGTCTTGAGGTATGTTGTCGCGAATAGATACCAGCGAATACTGGAAGCGAATATTCAGGAAAAAACCTTTATAGCAATGTAAGTTACCGGATAGCACAATATTATAATCGCTTTTTTTGAAAGGATATTTGTTGAGATCAAAGTTTTGAGCCGGACTGGTAGTTATGTATTCGCTACTGGATGCCAGACGCGAATAAGAAAATCCGCCGCCAAAATGACTCTTGCGCTTATCGAAGTAGTTGATCATTACTGGAATTTCGGCATATTTCAGATCTATGCCGTAATTAGTAATATACTGACCAGACGCTATTTGCTGCGCCTCGGTTGACCGCGCGCCTTTTTGAGCGTATAATATCTCCAAACTTGCCGCCAGATGCTCATCCAGCTTAGTGTAAACAATACCGCCCATATTGAAACCTACTTTGTGGTAGCCGGCAAAATAATCGCCATCTACCTGCAAAAAGTTGGCGCCTGCCACTACGCCGCCATAAAAAGTGCGTTCATCTTCTATGTAATAGCCCTTTTGCGCCAAAGCCGCAGCCGTAACTCCGCAAAGCCCCGTACAAAGCAGAATGATGAATTTTATTTTTCTGAGCAATAAGGAATACATTGATATAAATATTGATGCACAAATATACGTTCGTTTACCGCAACAGATACATTAACCGTACAGACCACATATTATTGTACTGCTCTTGCGCCCTCGAAAAACCAGGCGGCGACGACGACCTGACCGGCATAAGCGAATACTGAAAACGAATATTAAGAAACAAACCCTTCCATAAATGCAGATTAGCTCCGGCCAAAAAATCGAAATTATCTTTTGAATAGGGATATTTATTAAGATCTACGCTGGTGGCAGGCGCGGTAGATAATGACTCTGAGCTGTTGACCAAGCGGCTATACGATACCCCAAGCCCGAAATGGCTTCTGCGCTTGTCGTAATAATGTATCATTACCGGCACTTCGGCATAGTTGAGCTTTACGCCGTAGTTGAGTATAAACACACTGTCTTTGGGCGTAACTTTCACCATATCGCTTTTAGCGCCCTTTTCGGTATAGAGAAACTCCCAACTAAGGGCCAGCCGCTTGCGCAACTGTATGTAGCCTATACCGCCCGCATTGAGCCCTATTTTATGATACCCTGCAAAATTATCGCCGTCTACCTGAGTGAAGTTAGCGCCCGCTACTACGCCCACCGAAAATATCTTTGGATCTTCTAGGTACATACCATGCGGCTCATCATCATCCTGCGCCCAAAGCCTGCCCGAAAACAAGCTTAAACAAAATGTAATGACAATAAGTGCTGCGAATTTTCTACTTTTATTCATCGAATCAAGTAAGTATAATGCGATTTTTGTGACGAAAATCGACAAATATTCGCCATCAAATGAGTTTCAAATATACGCCAAACACGCTTAAAAAACTGGAAGGCCTTTTCGACGAGGCGCGTTACATCATTCGCTACGAGAAAGGACACTTCAATAGCGGCTATTGCGTGCTGGAAGAAAGAAGGGTTGTTGTTATCAATAAGTTTTTGAGCGTAGAGGGCAGAATCAATGCGCTTATAGAGATATTACCGTCTATTGCAATAAACGAAGAAGAACTAAGCGGGGAAATGCTGAAATGGTACCGGACGCTGAAAACCGAACCAGCCTTTGGCGCCGACCCCACCGTACAAACACAAATGGATATCTGACCGTGAACATAACATTTTTAGGCACCGGCACTTCGCAGGGCGTTCCGTTTATTGGTTGCCCATGCCCGGTTTGCACTTCGACCAACAAAAAAGACCAGCGACTGAGGTCGTCGGTATGGATAGAAACGCCCGATGCCAGCATAGTAATAGATAGCGGTCCCGATTTCAGATACCAGATGATACGCGCCAATGTGCGCCAGCTCGACGCTATTGTGTTTACCCATGCGCATAAAGACCACATTGCCGGTCTGGACGATATAAGGCCCTACAATTTTTTTAGCGGCAACCCGGTAAAAATATACGCCACCCCCGAAACGCAGGAAGGACTGCACCGCGAGTTCAGCTATATATTTTCAGGCATGAACTATCCAGGCATTCCACAAATAGAAATGCACACGATTAACCCCGACGAACCTTTTTTTGTAAACGGCGTAAAATTTACCCCCATAAAATTACTGCACTACAAACTGGAAGTGCTGGGATACCGCATAAACGACTTTACGTACATAACTGACGCAAACTATATTGCGCCAGACGAGATAGACAAGGTGCGCGGCAGTAAGGCCATAACGCTGAATGCGCTGCGACACGAACCGCATATTTCGCATTTTACGCTGGCGCAGGCCATTGCCCTTGCCAAAGACATAAATGCCGAAGAAACCTATTTTACACACATAAGCCATCAGTTGGGGCTACACGATACGGTGAATGCCGAACTTCCCCGCGGCATGAATCTGGCTTACGACGGGCTAACGCTAACCTACTGAGCGACACAAACTAATGCGTAAAGCGAATTTTGAAAATCGACCGCTGCATAGGGGTTGATTTTTGTATTTTTGCCGGAACACCTATATAAATTAAATAAGGCGTTGATAATATGGAATACAATTTTGCCGAAATAGAGCAAAGAGCTAAGAATAAATGGACTGCTGAAGAAGTATATAAAGTAACTAACCCCACCGACAGCGGCGCCAAACCTAAGTGCTACATACTGGATATGTTTCCCTACCCCAGCGGCGCGGGCTTGCATGTTGGTCATCCGTTAGGGTATATTGCGTCTGATATTTATGCTCGCTACAAGCGATTGACCGGCTACAATGTACTGCACCCAATGGGTTTCGATGCTTTTGGTTTGCCAGCCGAACAGTATGCGCTGGAAACCGGACAACACCCTGTAGACACAACGCGCAAAAACATAGCCCGCTACCGCGAGCAACTGGACAATATAGGCTTCTGCTACGACTGGAGCCGCGAGGTGCGCACAAGCGATCCTAAATATTACAAATGGACGCAATGGATATTCCTGCAACTGTTTCACAGTTGGTTCGACAGGAGCGCCAGTAAAGTGCGCCCGATAAATGAACTTGTTGCCATTTTTGAAACCGAAGGAAATATCAACCACGTTTGCCCGGGCAACGAGAACATAGTGTTTGATGCAACAACGTGGAATAACTACACAGAAAAAGAAAAGCGCGACTGCCTGATGCAATACCGCATGGCCTATCAGGGTTATGCGCAGGTATGGTGGTGCGAGGCGCTGGGCACGGTATTGGCAAACGACGAAGTAGTAAATGGCGTATCCGAACGCGGCAACCACCCCGTAGAACGCAAAAATATGCGCCAGTGGTTTTTGCGCATCACCGAATATGCCGAGCGCCTGCTTACCAGCCTTGAAAATCTGGAATGGAGCGACGCCATGAAAGAGATGCAACGCAACTGGATAGGCAAAAGCGTAGGCGCAGAAGTAACGTTTGAGAGCCTCACCCC
>CAZLPE010000161.1:0-1180 GCA_964561325.1 uncultured Flavipsychrobacter sp. | reverse complement strand
CAAACACAAACACAAACACAAACACAAACACAAACACAAACACAAACACAAACACAAACACCACCAACACCACCAACAACACCTCCCTCTCCCTTGGAGAGGGCTGGGGTGAGGCACCTCTACACACCAACAACACCTCCCTCTCCCTTGGAGAGGGCCGGGGTGAGGCAGCCCCCCACCCAATCACCGTATTCACCACTCGCCCCGACACTATTTTCGGAGTTGACTTCATGGTTCTGGCGCCCGAACACGAACTGGTAGACGCTATAACTACTGCGGAACAAAAAACAGCGGTAGACGAATACAAGACCTATGTAAAAAGCCGCTCTGAACGCGAACGCATGAGCGAGGTGAAACAAATAACCGGTTGTTTTACAGGGGCTTACGCTGCGCATCCGTTTACGGGGCAGCCTGTGCCCATATGGATTGCCGAATATGTGCTGGCGGGCTACGGCACTGGCGCCATAATGGCCGTGCCCAGCGGCGACGATCGCGACTTTGCTTTTGCAAAACACTTTGGCATACCGATAACCAATATTTTTGGCGAAAAATTTACCGGAGATAAGGCGTACAGCGACAAAACAGGAACTATTGAAAACAGCGGCTTTGTAAGCGGCAAAACCATACCCGAAGCGGCTGCGCTGATAATAGATGCGCTGGCAGCCAATGGCAGGGGCAAGAAAAAAATAAACTACAAGCTACGCGATGCCGGCTTTAGCCGCCAGCGCTACTGGGGCGAACCCTTCCCGATAGTGTATGTGAACGACATACCCTATGCTGTAGACGAAGCTCCCGTAAAGGAAACCAACCTGAACAGCCTGCCTGTAGAACTGCCCTATGTGGAAGGCTACAAGCCCGGCCCGGAAGGACAGGGACCGCTGGCGAATATAGACGAGTGGATGAACACCCCAGCCGGACAACGCGAAACCAACACTATGCCCGGCTATGCCGGTAGTAGCTGGTATTTTTTGCGCTACATGGACCCGCACAACGATACTACTTTTGCCGACCGCAAAGCTACCGACTACTGGAACCAGGTAGACCTGTACATAGGCGGCACCGAGCATGCAGTAGGCCACTTGCTGTATAGCCGCATGTGGACAAAAGCCCTCTACGACCTGGGGCATATAGGCTTCGACGAGCCTTTTAAGCGGCTGCTGAATCAGGGGATGATACAGGG
>CAZLPE010000160.1:0-7717 GCA_964561325.1 uncultured Flavipsychrobacter sp. | reverse complement strand
GGCCGGCACATACACCTTAGGCTGCTTCGGCGCGTCGCAACCTGTATTCGTCTGTAAAATAAGGCGTTACATCTATTTTCTGCGTCAGTTTTTTCATCCTCGCTATCAGGTCGGCTTCGGTGGCATAGCGGTCGCCCAGATTCACAAAATGCTTGGCCAGCAAATCGTAGCGCCCCCTCATCAGGTACACAAACACGTGCAGAAAGTGTATTTTTTCAAATACCATCGCATCGTTATCTATATACAGTTGCAGGGTTTGCTGAAAGTAGCCGGGATGCTCGGTCCAGTGCATGGTGGGCTTCAGGTGATGGCTTATGTGATAGCCGTCGTTCCAGCACTTTACATTGTACTTGGTGTTTATGCAGGTCACGCTGTTTTTGTAGGCATTATCGGGGGCGGCAGGGTCTATAAATGCATGCTGCGCCCAGTTGCCGGTCATGGCTATGATGCGAAAGGTAAAAAACGGGATAATAAATACTACCAGCGTAGCCGGCCAGTTGATGGTACACAGCGCAGCGCACATGGCTATAAACAACAGCTCGCCCCGCACCGACCTATAGAGCAGGCGCGTGCGCTTTTTTCTGAAAAAATAACTGCACAAATGGTAAATGCCTGCAAATAAAAAAGTAGCGAGGTAGATAGTAAAGTCTTTTATAGAGTCGCGCTGAAACTTCATTGTCGAGCTCTCATCGTCGGGCATATTATTTTCGGGGTGGTGCATACCCACGTGGTGCGTATAGTAGGTCTCCGGCGTTTGTCCAAAAAAGGGACCTATTACCCAGGGCAGGTAATGATTGAGCGCCTGATACTCCTGCCGGAAAAAAGGCCGGTGGCTGGTGCAATGCATCATCAGTCCGTAGGGGCCTTTAAATACCACATTGTTTAGGTACTGATAGGCTATTACCGCCGCCCACCACGCCCAACACGGCAAACCCGGCGCAAAAAGCAGCGCAGCAAGCGGCAGCAGCGTGCAACTGATTTTGAGGGTGAGGTATACAAACGGCAGGTCGCGCTGATCGCGGATGATACCGGCAAAAAAAAGGTCGACAGGCTTTGTGGGCGGCGCAACGCTCACGGGGTCGGTAATGGCAGAGAGTTTTTTCATCGGATATCGATAAAGAAATATACCTGCAAAGTAGCAAATATTGGCAACAGCTACAAAGCGGGACACTGCCACAAATGCCGCGCGCTATGATGTATAACGATTATCTTTGCAGCTCTATGCATTATGTATCAGCCGACCGTATCAGCAAATCTTACGGAATAAAACCACTGTTTACCAACATTACTTTCCACATCAGCGAAGGCGATAAAATAGCCCTGATAGCCCGCAATGGCAGCGGCAAAAGCACGCTGCTGAAAATACTGGCGGGTAAAGACACTGTAGACGATGGAACAATATGGATACATAAAGACGTAACCGTAGCGCTTTTTGAACAGGAGCCGCAGTTTGCCGAAGAGCTGTCGGCCCTCGATAATATTTTTCACCTGCGCCATCCCGTTGCCGAAGCCCTGCGCAACTACGAACGGGTACTGATGAACGGTAGTAAAGACCATGATGCGCTCAACGCTGCGCTGGCGCGCCTGGACGAACTGGGCGCGTGGGACTTTGAAGCCAAAGTGCACCAGATACTGAGCAAGCTGAATATAGATTTTCTGGATCAGAAAATTAAAACCCTGTCGGGCGGGCAGCGCAAGCGCGTAGCCCTGGCGCAAACGCTCATAGATATAGGGTTTGAACACAAGCACGTGCTGCTGATAATGGACGAACCTACCAACCACCTGGATGTAACCATGGTAGAATGGCTGGAACACTACCTGAACCAGCAAAAAGTAACACTGCTGATGGTGACCCACGATCGCTACTTCCTTGAGGATGTGTGCGATGAAATCTGGGAACTAGACGAAGAAAAACTGTTTACCTACGAAGGCGACTATCAGGCTTATCTGGAAAAAAAGGCCGCCCGTATAGAGAATACGCTTGCCAATATAGACAAAGCAAAAAACCTGTTTCGCAAAGAACTGGAATGGATGCGCAAGCAACCAAGAGCCCGAACCACAAAATCGAAAAGCCGTCAGGACAATTTTTACGAGATAGAAGCCAAAGCAAAACAGAAGGTTGTAGACAACCAGATAGAACTGCAAGTGAAAATGAGCAGGCTGGGCGGCAAAGTGGCAGAGCTTAAAAAAGTGTATAAAAGCTATGGCGACAAGGTAATACTAAAAGGCTTTGACTATACCTTTAAGAAAGGCGAACGCGTGGGTATAATAGGCGAAAATGGCGCCGGCAAATCTACCTTTCTGCATATGCTGCAAGGCATAGAGCCACAAGACAGCGGCAAGATAAACATTGGCGAGACTGTGGTATTTGGCAATTTTTCGCAACAAGGGCTGGTGATTAAAGAAGATATGCGCCTGATAGAGTATGTGAAAAACATTGCCGAGAATTTTCCGCTGGCCGATGGCACTACTATCACTGCATCGCAGTTCCTTACTTTGTTTTTGTTTCCGCCAGAGCAGCAGTATACCTACATATCTAAGCTGAGCGGCGGCGAGAAAAAACGCCTGCAACTGCTGTCGGTGCTGTTTACCAACCCCAACTTTTTGATACTGGACGAACCGACCAACGACCTGGACCTACCAACGCTGTCGGTGCTGGAAAACTTCCTGAGCGATTTTCCGGGCTGTCTGGTCATTGTGTCGCACGACCGTTACTTTATGGATAGACTGGTAGACCATCTGTTTGTGTTTGAGGGCGATGGCGTGGTACGCGATTATCCCGGCAACTACAGCAACTACCGTATAGACGAGCGCGCCAAAGAAAAGGCAAAAGACGTAGCCAAAAAAGCAGAACCCGTAGCAACGCCCAAAGCGCCTACCCCTGCCACGCCTGCCGCTGCGCCGGAAAAGAAAAAATTCTCGTTCAAAGACAAACGCGAATACGACGGACTGGAAAAAGACATAGCCCGCCTGGAAGCCGAAAAACTAACCATCACCGAAAAAATGATGGACCCCAACCAAAACTACGACAGCATACAACAACTAAGCAACCGCATAATGACCATAACCCAGCAACTGGAAGAAAAAGAACTCCGCTGGCTGGAGCTAAGCGAGTATATATCGTGAGGAAGAACGAACTATAAATACTAAAATCGGATGCTTTTTTAAAATTTGAATATGAGTTGTAATACAAATTTTAGAGAAAGGAAACCATATTTAAAAATCATCCAAAATTTGGCTATATTTACATAAATTACCACTTGATATTTAGTAAAATTAAAAACACATGATTGCATTTACTAGGACTATCACAGAATCAGAATGCAACGCTACCTACCTGAATTTAACAGACGATACAGGTATAAACTATGGTAAAGAGTTTCCTGATGACCGTACGCGGCTAACAATAATAGACGACGTTGGCACCTTATTTCATGCTAGTAAAAGGGGCGGGAATCAAATTTGGGGTAGTATTAGCAAATGGTATAAAGACAGGAATATCAAGCCAGGAACTACTATTGATATATCATATAATCCAAGTGAAAAAATAGAAAATGAGCCCGTTATACATATTAAAATTCAAAAGCAATACGTAAATAGGCGAGAAAATGAGATAAATATTAAAGAGAAATTTAGAATATATCTTAGTGAAATTCATAAAACAGCTTCTACCCCCAAACAATATGTAAACTGGCTTGATAAAGTTCAAACCTGGCTAATTGATAACGGAGTTTGCAGTCCCGATTATTATATATGGGGTATGCCTGAGCTAAATGAAGAAATCAACAGAAAATTAAATGGTCAGTATTTGATTCAATGGCAAAAACTCAACAATGAAAACAAAGGATGGTATAGTGCGCCATGGAACAAATGGATAGATTTCAACATTAAAGAAAGAACAAAAACTAAAGAACCAATTACGAACTTCTCTATTGCAATAGCTCGACCACCTTTCTCATTTGATTCTTTCGTCAAAAAAAACATAGAATGTGGACTGCAATACAATATCAATACCATCACTCGTTATATATCATCTCTCCTCACCAAACCATTTGTAATTCTCACTGGCTTATCAGGTTCGGGGAAAACGAAAATTGCGCAGGCGTTTGCCATGTGGATTTGTGAAAGTGAGGAACAATACCGCATTGTACCAGTAGGCGCAGACTGGTCTAACAGGGAGCCGCTGCTAGGTTTCCCAAATGCATTGATAAGTGACGATTACGTGAAACCAGAAAACAGGGCGCTGGAACTGATTATTGCTGCAAATAAAAACCCGGGTAAACCCTACTTTCTCATTTTGGATGAAATGAATCTGAGCCATGTAGAACGGTATTTTGCCGACTTTCTCAGCGTTATGGAATCGAAGGGGAGCCTTTCTTTACATACAGGAGATAGCGAATGGAATGGAGTGCCGGCAAAAATAGCTTTCCCAAACAATCTGTTTATTGTTGGCACAGTAAACATAGACGAAACCACCTATATGTTTAGCCCTAAAGTACTTGACAGAGCAAACGTACTGGAATTCAGAATCACAAAAACTGAAATGGAAGCATTTTTTAAGAATACTTCACTGGTAGATTTAGATGGTTTAAAAGGAGATGGCGCTACAATGGGACCTTCATTCGTGGCTTTGGCAAACAACCATACACTTGCAACCAGAGACGCTACGGGAATAAATATTGTTTTACTGAATTTCTTTACAGAACTAAAAAAAACCGGGGCGGAATTCGGATACCGATCAGCAACCGAAATAATTCGCTTGAGCGCTGTTATCAATCATATTGCGCCGGATTGGGACAAAGACAAAATTATTGACGTTGCCATAATGCAAAAATTACTCCCTAAAGTACATGGATCCAGAAGAAAGCTGGAGCCTGTTCTAAGGGCAATGGGTAAACTTTGCTTGAAGGATGAAGCAAATTTTGACACTTATATTTCGTCAAAAGAGGAATTAGACCTAAGCAGCGACAAAAAAGTGATGTACCCCATTTCGTTTGAAAAGATACTCCGCATGTACGAAAGCCTGATAAATAATAGCTTCACCAGTTACGCAGAAGCTTAAATAACAATGGCAGACAAAAAAATAGTCATAGCTATTCCCTTATCAGGTAAGGAAATTACATTAACCATATACGCTGAAAATGAAGGCGACACCTTGGTTGATGCGGCTGATGCTATAGAAAACGGAGAAGCCCGATATCAGTTGATGGAGGGCTGTTATTATGAGTATAGAATATCTGATGGTTATATACTTAAAAATGACGAAGTAGTTAGCCGGTCGAAGGTCAATAAATCCGCAGGCCGATTTTCACCCAATATTTATGTCGGCACTTTGCAGATCGTAGTAATTGAGGAGGCAAGCGGTGTTGAGTGCGCCACTGTCCGATTGGAGGTGCAATCTGTAAAAACCAACTATAGGGAAGATTACCGGCTAATGCTTGAAGAGATAACGGAGCAATGTACAGATTTGCTTATGCAACATACGTCGCCTGTATCGCAAAACTTTGAAACCGATTTTGAGACTAACTCTAAAACAAGTTACCAGCGATTTGCATTCATAAAGTCTATAATAGACTCTGAAGAATTTAACGACTCGGTACACAAAATCATTTCGGCTCCGGTAACACGATGGCGAACACAGGAAGAAGTTAAAGATGTAAGGAATGTGCGCCGGTTTTCTAATAGCATTATGCGTCAGATGGCTGGTCCGGGTAACCGTACTAGTCTTCCAGAACGTCATCCACTTTATAAAAATATCCATACTATACCAACTAAAATAACGGTCGCTAACAAAAGCGATACGGTTGATACTCCCGAGAATAGATTTGTTAAGCATGCATTAATCTGTTTTCAGAATTTCTGTTCCGGAATCGGGCAAAAACTACCTGCGGGCATTCGACTTAAAAACGAATCCGCAATACTCTCAACCAAAATAGAGCAATACCTAAATCATTCTTTTTTTAAGGACATTTCCGACCCTGTAATGCTGCCGCTAAACAGTCCGGTTTTACAACGCAAAGAAGGATATCGTGAAGTACTCAGAGCATGGCTGATGTTTGACCTTGCAGCAAAACTGGCATGGAGCGGTGGCGAAGATGTTTATAGCGGAAACAAACGGGATGTAGCTACACTATACGAATACTGGTTATTCTTCAAGCTTCTTGGAGTAATCAAAGATGTGTTCAAAATCGACTCGGTGGGTATTGAAAAACTAATGGAGACAACCGCTGATGGAACTGGTTTGAAACTGAAACAAGGCAGATATCTCGCTTTACATGGTATTTACGTTTCTGAAATCAGAAAACTACAAGTTGAATTTGCCTACAACCGCACATTTACCGGTAGAAGCGAGTACCCAGCGGGTGGTAGTTGGACGCGCAATTTACGACCAGACTACACTTTGACCATTTGGCCGTATGGCATTGAGCAGGAGCAGGCAGAAAAAGAAGAATTAATTGTACACATTCATTTTGATGCAAAATACAAAATTGAGAAACTTCAATTATTTAACGCAGATGAAAGCGCTTTTGAAGAAGAAAAAAAAGAGGAAAACAAGGGAAATTACAAGCGAATAGATTTACTAAAGATGCACACATACAGGGACGCTATCAGACGAACAGCTGGCGCATACATTCTGTATCCCGGATCAAAGTCGGAAAATATAGTTGGCTTCCATGAATTATTGCCCGGACTTGGTGCATTTGCTATTCGTCCTTCAAAATATGACACAGGAACTGATGAATTGAAAAAATTTCTCCAACATGTATTAGCCCACTTTATGAACAGGGCATCGAATAGAGAAAAGATGTCGTTGAAAACATATGAAACATACAATGACAATAAAAAAAGTGAACTTAATGAGGCATTACCCGAACCCTACGGAGTAAACCGTGCAATGATACCAGATGAGACTTTTGTGCTTATAGCGTATTACCGAAAAGAAAACCTTAATTGGATAATAAAAAGCGGGCTGTACAATGCCAGAACTGACAGTAGAAATGGATCTTTGAGGTTAGGCCCCGGAGAAACGGGTGCGCGTTATTTGCTTTTACACACTGAAAAGGAAACAAAAAGCGCTCAGCTTTTTAAGATTATGGATCGTGGCCCCAGGGTTTTCTCTAAACAACAATTGAAAAAGAATGGATACCCTTCTGAACCTTCTCAGGACTACTATATTGTTTACAAAGTAAAGCAAGCGCAGGAATCAGAATTTGTTGACAAAATCTGGGATATAACAAAATTGCCTGGCTATAAACCAGGGTCAGCATCAGCGCTACCATTTGCTGTAACCATGACGGAGCTTATGAAAACCTTGGTTAAATAAAAAAGTACACTCTTGGAGTCTGACTAACCCATGATGCCCCTTTGTCTTCAGTATAAAAACATCGCGAGAGTATACAACCAAAATTTACACCACACTCCCCTCCTGTTGTGAGCTTGCCGAACAATAGGAGGGGATGTTTGGAAAAGTTGGCGAAGCCCTTTTCCAAACTGGGGTGGTAGGCTCGCGCTCTTGCACATAATACCGATAGTAAATCCCCCCGTCATACCAATATCTGTGGCATCTGCGCAATCCTATAAAAATCCGTGATTCAGACACCTAAACGCCGGTTACCAACCGGCTCCATTGCAAGACGGATACACCAAAAAGCACAGACAGCACTGTTATGACTATAGTTCGTATAAATAGCTTTATTCATTACAAGTATTACCCAAT
>CAZLPE010000159.1:0-7741 GCA_964561325.1 uncultured Flavipsychrobacter sp. | reverse complement strand
CCACTACGCTTGCCAATAGCGTAACAGGCGGCGTGTGGAGCAGCAGCAATAACACTGTTGCAACTGTAGGTTCTGCCACTGGTGTTGTTACCGGTATAGCTGGCGGCGGCGCAACTATTTCTTACACCACAGGCGCAGGTTGCGTAGTAACGGCGCCAATAACGGTTAATACATCTTCATCCATTTCCGGCGCTACATCGGTTTGCGCTGGTCAAACGGCTTCTGTTACCAATGCTATAGGCGGTGGTACATGGGTTAGCAGCGCTCCGGCCATTGCAAATATTGGCTCGGCCAGCGGTTCGGTAACAGGTATAACCGGCGGCACAGCTACCATTACCTACACCAACCCGTCGGGTTGTGTGGCAACGGCGCCGTTCTCTGTTTTCAATTCAGGTACCATTTCGGGCGCCAGCACCGTATGTGTTGGACAAACTATTGCGCTTTCCTCTACAGTATCCGGCGGCGTATGGAGCAGCGGTAACAATACCATTGCCACTGTTGGTTCTACAACCGGCATAGTAGCGGGCGTATCCGGCGGCGGCGCAACAATATCTTATACCGTTTCAGGTTGCTCATCAACTATGGCCGTTAGCGTCATCGCTATTGGCGCAATAACCGGTGTTACTACTTTATGCACCGGCAATACGGTATCGCTCACCAATGCTACCGGCGGCGGCGTATGGACATCTTCTGATGGGGCTATTGCTACAGTAGGTTCGTCTACCGGATCGGTTACGGGTGTTTCGGCAGGCACAGCCACAATAAGCTATAGTGCATCGGGCTGTGTTGCCACTGCAAATGTGACTGTAAATGCCATTTCAGCTATCAGCGGTCCGGGCGCAGTTTGCGCGGGTCAATCAATAACGCTTACCAACACAGCTACCGGCGGCGTATGGACCAGCAGTAATCCTACTTTGGCGTCTATAGGTTCGGCTACGGGTGTAGTAACAGGCGTAGCGGGCGGTTCGGTATCAATATCTTATACTTTAGGTACTGGCTGCGCAGCCACTACAGCCATCACCGTAAACGCATTGGCGGCTATATCTGGCGGCACAGGCGTATGTACCGGACAAACGCTTAATTTGAATAATGCAGTGGGCGGCGGCGCCTGGAGCAGCAGCGACCCAAGCATTGCTACTATAGGGTCGGCAACCGGACAGGTAACAGGCGTAGCAGGCGGCACGGCGACCATATCTTATATATTGCCAACGGGCTGCGCGGCAACACAAATAGTTACAGTGAGCGCATTAGGCACGATTTCGGGCCCAACGCGCGTATGTACCGGACAAAGCGTAACCCTTACCAACAGTATAGGCGGCGGCGTATGGACAAGCGGTAATACAACTATTGCTACCATCGGATCTGCTACGGGCGTTGTAACAGGCGGCACAGCAGGATCTGTAATAATATCTTACACATTGGGCGGCGGTTGCCGTGCCACTTACAATTTTACCGTATCTACACTGTCGGCTATCGGAGGACTCAGTTCGGTATGCGGTGGACAGAGCATAACGCTCACCGACGCAACTGCCGGCGGCACATGGAGTAGCAGCGACATTAGCGTGGCTACAATAGGGTCAACCAACGGCGTGGTGATAGGCGCAAATGGCGGCGGCACGGCTACCATTACTTATTCGCTGGGTACAGGTTGCACAGTTACTAAATCTATTACCGTAAACGCATTTGCGCCTATAACTGGCTACCCAAGCGTATGCGTGGGCCAAACCATAACCATGGCCGACGCACAGCCCGGTGGCACATGGAGCAGCAGCGCACCAACTATTGGTACTATTACACCGGTTACCGGCATACTTACCGGCAGGTCTACCGGCGTTACGGTGGTATCTTATACCCTGGGTAGCTGTCGTGCTACTACTACCATCAACGTATCGGTTCTTGGAGCAATAAGCGGTACATTACGCACCTGCGTTGCGCAAAACACCAACCTCTCCAACACCGGCCTTGGCGGCTCATGGTCTACAAGCGATGTTAGCATTGCAACTGTGATAGCTAATACCGGCGCTGTAACCGGCGTTTCAGCGGGTACTGTAGTAATATCTTACGCTATAGGCACAAGCTGTCTGGCAACTGCGGTGCTTACAGTAAATCCGCTCGATGCTACAACTGGTCCTAATGCGGTATGCGTAGGCCAGACCATAACGCTCAATAACACAACCAGCGGCGGCGGCGTATGGACGAGCGGTAATACAACAATTGCTCAAATTGGTACAGGCTCGGGTATTGTGACAGGTATTACAGGCGGTACGGTAAGTATATCGTTTACTGCGGCTGGCACTGGCTGCCGCACTACTTATGGAATAACAGTAAACCTGCTTTCGCCCATTACCGGAGTGCCCAGCGTATGTCAGGGCTCAGCTACGTCGCTTACCGAAGTGGGTAGCGGTATATGGAGCAGCAGCGACCCAAGCGTAGCTACAGTAGGATCGACAACGGCAGTGGTTACAGGTATATCTGCCGGAACAGCTACTATATCGTTTGTTGTTAATGTTTCGGGATGTACAGCTACTACTACTTTCACAGTTTATCCATTTGCAGCTACAGCAGGCCCCGGTACCGTTTGCACATCTACGCCTATTACGCTTACCAATAGTATACCGGGCGGTACCTGGACGGCTACAAATTCAAACATAGCCCGAGTGGGATCTACAACTGGTATTGTTACGGGTGTTGCTCCGGGGCTGAGTACGAACATAACCTACACCATGCCGTCGGGTTGTAAGGCTGTGAAGCTGGTAGCGGTAGCAGCGTGCAGAGAAGGCGACGATATGCAAGACGAGGTAGCGGCGGCAACCTTTACGCTGATACCCAACCCCAATAACGGGCAGTTTACACTGAAGGGTCGTATGGCTACTACACAGGAAGAAGCAGCGACAATAGAGGTAACTGATATGCTGGGGCAAGTGGTATTTAAAACAAATGCTACTGCGCCAAACGGAATCTTAAACGAACAAATAAAACTGCCCGGTCAGTTGGCAAACGGTATGTATATCGTAAATCTGCACAGCTCCGGCGCAAATAAAGTATTCCACATTGTAGTGGAACAGTAGTACGAAATTGTCTATCACGATGAAAGGGGCTGTCTATAAACATACGTTAAGACAGCCCCCCTTGTTTTCAGGCGTGCCGCCTACAAAATGTGCCTTTAGGCGTAATATTATTTGCAGTTTACCGTTAGTTTGTTAGCTTGCCACCAATATGAAGAATAGCCTTATTGCAACTATACTTACGGTATGTACACTGTCGGCCGCCGCGCAAACGGACACTGTAGCCCATGCGCCGCAGGTATGGCACAATGCTTATGAACGTCATTCGATAATCACTACGTTAAGTTTTGGGTTTGCCGACCCCAATCGCACCGCTTTCAATCCGCCTGCGGGTTTCGAAAAGGGTATGACAACGGGATTTGCCCCTGTGTACCTGAAGCTTGAATATGGTTTGGGAAAGAATATCAGTGTGGCAGCGAGCTTGTCGTACGCTGCGTTGCGTTATAATTATTACCAGCTATATACCGGCTATAACGGAATTATAAAAAGAAACAAAGAAGATCGGTTTCAGGTGTTCAGCGAAGGTATTACCGTATACTACCACTTGGGCAGCCTGATACATGTGCGCCGTCTCGATCCGTTTGTAGGCGTTGGTATGTCGCTCAATAGCATTAGTCACAGCGCATATCCACAGGGCGATAGTATGGTGGAAAAAACAGACTACAAAATGACGCCTTATATCAAGGCTGGCGCGCGCTATTATCTATCAGATAAGTGCAGCATTTTTGGCGATGTAGGTTACGATAATCAGAGTGTGTTTAGCCTCGGGTTTACGTGTCGGTTTTTCAGGAAGCCATAACGCTACATCCCTTTAAAATACTAAAAGCCGCAATAGCAATATTGGCGGCTTTTTTTAGTGCATAGGTATACGCTTACCCTGACTGGCAAAACCAATTAGTGTTCCTTATTGGGCATATTCCAGCACATAAACAGGTTTGTATTTGGGCATTAATTGCAATCGAGTTAGGGTAGCGCTGTGCCGGGTAAAAGCCCGAATGGGTTAAAAATAAAATAGCTCCGGGAGCATCAGGGGCAAGAAATATACAACACAACAATCCCAAAGGGTTGAACTATATTATGGACAAAGCGTAGGATATTGCTGCAAATAAAAAAAGGATACCGAATTGCTTCAGTATCCTTTTTTGTATTCGACTCGATCTCAGCGGTAGATTAATAACCAGAGTAGATAGAGAATATTTCGATTTCGTAGTACGGCTGATCGTCGTTTCTGTAAGAAATGTCATAAAGATGCACAGACATAACATCGTTTACATAGATGTGCTCCATGTAGTGCTGGTTTGTGTACCTGCGCAGTTTAGTGCGGTAGTAGTCCATTGAACCAGTGATTTGTTTTTTGATTTTTTCGTATTCTTCTTTGTCAGAAGTTTCAAATTTTATTGCAACGTGGTTGTGGTAAGAAAAACCATCGTCATAGAATTTGCAGTATGATATTACGTTGCTTCCGTTTCTGAATACGGTGCAATTTTCATTGTGCTCAAGGTGGTTGAGAATATATCCTTTATCGTGTACGTACGTCTCAAACTTAGGATAGGAATAGGATCTCAGCTTAGCCAGTTCGTCGAATGAAAAATCCTGTCCAAAGCTAAATGAACAAAAATTGAAAGAAATTAAAAGCAGCAGTACTATTTTTTTCATGTTGTCTGTTTTTTATGTCGACAAATATAATCGCTCTTGCGTAAATTGTGTAACATTTATGAAAAAAAATTTCGGGACAATATTTTTGCCGTGCTCTGAAGCTGTTTTTGCGATAGCTTTTAGCTTGTTGTTCAGTTTTATATACCTATTTCAACTAACGACTATCTTCGTAACTTCGCACCGTTTTTAAAAACAAAATACACTATGTCTTATTCTCCAAAGAATAAAATACGCCTTGTTACCGCTGCTTCTTTGTTCGACGGGCACGATGCCTCTATAAATATTATGCGCCGCATAATGCAGGCCAGCGGAGCAGAGGTAATACACCTGGGTCACGACCGCAGTGTGCAGGAAGTGGTGGATTGCGCCATTCAGGAAGACGCCAATGCAATAGCAATAACATCGTATCAGGGCGGACACGTAGAGTACTTCAAATACATGTACGACCTGCTAAAGCAGGCCGGATGCGGGCATATAAAAATATTTGGCGGCGGCGGCGGCGTGATACTACCCACCGAAATAGCCGAACTGGAAGCCTACGGTATAACCCGTATATATTCGCCCGACGATGGTCGTGCGCTTGGTCTGCAGGGTATGATAGACGATCTGCTGGAGAAAAGCGATTATGCTACCGGCAACAGGCTAAACGGCGAAGCGGGACATTTGGGAGAAAGGGATGTGAAGTCTATAGCGCGACTGATATCGGCCGCTGAAAACTATTACGACCTGCCGGAGACACAAGCTGCTCTTGCAACGGTAAAAACGCAAGCGGAAGGATCGGCAACGCCGGTGCTGGGTATAACCGGAACAGGCGGCGCAGGTAAAAGTTCGCTGGTAGACGAGCTGGTGCGCAGATTTTTGCTCGATTTCAAAGATAAGCACATAGGTATAATATCTGTAGACCCCACAAAGCGCAAAACCGGCGGCGCCCTGCTGGGCGACCGTATACGCATGAATGCCATACGCAACAGCCGAGTGTACATGCGCTCTATGGCCACCCGCCAGAGCAACCTGGCAGTTAGTAAGTATATACGCGATGCCGTAAATATTCTTAAAGCGGCCAAGTACGACCTTATAATATTAGAGACCTCCGGCATTGGCCAAAGCGATACGCAAATTACGGAGCATTGCGACCTGAGCATGTATGTAATGACGCCAGAATATGGCGCCGCTACGCAGCTTGAGAAAATAGACATGCTCGACTTTGCAGACATTGTAGTCATCAACAAATTTGATAAACGCGGCGCTTTTGATGCGCTGCGCGATGTGAAGAAACAATACCAGCGCAATCATAAACTGTTCGATCAGAAATCGGACGATATGCCGGTGTTTGGAGCTATAGCTTCTCAGTTCAACGATCCGGGCGTAAACACGCTGTACAAGTCGCTGATGGATAAAATAGTGGACAAGACCGGGGCGCCGCTGCAATCGTCGTATACTATTACCGACGAGATGAGCGAAAAGATCTTTATCATACCACCATCGCGCACGCGCTACCTCAGCGAAATTTCTGAGAACAACCGTAAGTACGACAAATGGGTAAACGATCAGGGCAACGTAGCGCAAAAGCTATACAGCATTAACAAGACTATAGATACGCTGAGCGCAACAGATATTGAAGACAAAGACCGCCTGATAAAAACGCTGCAAGAGGTGTATGCCAAAGCAGAAATGGACCTCGACCCTAAAAACAAGTATCTGCTGCAAACCTGGGAGACCAAGAAAAAGCAGTATACCGACGAGTTTTATGTGTTTAAGGTGCGCGATAAAGAAATAAAGATCAAGACACATACGGAGTCGTTATCGCACTTGCAGATACCTAAGGTGGCTGTGCCGCGCTACGAGGCTTGGGGCGAGATACTGAAATGGGCGCTGGCAGAGAACTTCCCCGGCGAGTTTCCGTATGCTGCGGGTATATACCCCTTCAAGCGCGAGGGAGAAGATCCGGCGCGTATGTTTGCCGGAGAGGGCGGACCGGAACGCACCAACAAGCGGTTCCACTATGTGTCTAACGGGCTGCCAGCTAAACGCCTGAGCACCGCTTTTGACAGTGTGACCCTCTATGGACACGACCCGGAACACAGGCCAGATATTTATGGCAAAGTGGGCAATTCGGGTGTGAGCGTATGCTGCCTCGACGATGCCAAGAAGCTATATAGCGGTTTTAACCTTGCCGACCCTAAAACGTCGGTGTCTATGACTATTAATGGTCCGGCGCCTACGCTTACTGCGTTCTTTATGAATGCAGCTATAGATCAGCAATGCGAACTATATATCAAAGCAAATGGCCTGGAAGAAGAGGTAAATGCCAAAATAGACGCTATATATCGCGAGAAGGGCGTAGAGCGTCCGTATTACAATTCGTTTGGCAACGACAAGCCGCTGCCAGATGGCAACGACGGTCTTGGGTTGTTTTTGCTGGGCGTAACCGGCGATCAGGTATTGCCTGCCGATGTATATGCTAAAATAAAGACCGATACCCTGCGCGCTGTGCGCGGCACTGTGCAGGCCGATATACTGAAAGAAGATCAGGCGCAGAATACCTGCATTTTCTCCACAGAGTTTTCGCTGAGGGTAATGGGCGATGTGCAGCAATATTTTATAGAGCAGAAAGTGCGCAACTTCTACTCTGTGTCTATAAGCGGCTACCATATTGCAGAGGCAGGCGCTAACCCTATATCGCAACTGGCGTTTACCATCTCTAACGGTTTCACATTTGTAGAATACTACCTGAGTCGCGGCATGCACATAGACGATTTTGCGCCCAATCTGTCGTTCTTCTTCAGCAATGGTATAGACCCCGAATATAGTGTGATAGGCCGTGTGGCGCGCCGTATATGGGCAAAAGCCATGAAGTTTAAGTACGGCGGCAACGAGCGCAGCCAAATGCTCAAGTATCATATCCAGACGTCGGGCCGCAGCCTGCACGCGCAAGAAATAGACTTTAACGACATACGCACTACGCTGCAAGCGCTCTATGCCATATACGACAACTGCAACTCGCTGCACACCAACGCTTA
>CAZLPE010000158.1:0-7904 GCA_964561325.1 uncultured Flavipsychrobacter sp. | reverse complement strand
AGCGCTCTATTGCCAAACGCGGCTATCAAATCTTGTTCAATCAATTTGGTTGGGTCGCTCTTTTCTGTTTCCACATATCTTTTTACTCCCGACCATGTGCGCAAGTAGCCAATCAATTGTTCAACATTGTATTGTTTGCGTATCGAAAACTCTGGCGACGGGATTTCTCTGAAAGGAAAAGGTATTGTTTTATACTGCTCGTCTATATACTGTCGTTCCTTGTTCCAGTAGGGTAGTGTAACACTGTGGTAAAAGTGGTCGATAATGGCGTTTATTTCCGGAGTAAGGCGAAGCAGGCTGTAGGTCCATACAGCTATAAGCGCGCCGGGTTTGGCCACCCTGTACACTTCTTCGTAAAAATTATCAATATCGAACCAGTGTATGGCTTGCGCCACCGTTATCAGGTCTACACTTGCGGCGCTTAACGAAGTTTTTTCGGCGCGTTCTTGCAAATAGGTAATGTTGGATTTTGCTTGCGCTATTTGCAATTGTTCGGCGCTGATATCTGAAGCATACACATGGCGAAATTTTGATGCGAGTTTTGCCGCTACTTGCCCATTACCCGTACCGCAATCCCACGCCACATCCGTACCATTCAACTTGGAATAGAGAAAATCAAAGATTTCATCCGGTGAATCCGGCCGGTATTGCGCATAGGTCGAGGCAATACTCGAAAAATTGTCGATAGATGGTTTCATGCTTAATGTTGTATGCGTTCTACAATATTCTTTTGCTTTGTTGCGGTTGTCCTTTTGTGTCGACAGAGATATGTATTATCCCAGGTTGCTTTCCAGGTTCTATTGAGCCTACTATATCGGTCATTTGCAGCGCCGCGGCCCCGCCCGATGTTGCCCATCTAAGCAGGGTTTGCCACTCTATTTCGGGGTAATGTTCTTTTATGGTTTTCAGTTCAGACAAAATACATAGTTCGGTATTAGATGCCAGACTGTCTGTTCCTATACAAATATTGGGTGTAGCGCCCATAAGCATTTTAATATCGGGCAACCGGTTTTCTATATACTTATTAGCATTAGGGCATAGGCACCAAAAAGCTTGTTGGCAATAGCTATTTGCATAGTCTATCTCGGCGGCAGAGGTATAGGTGTTGTGCACAAACAGATATTGCATGTTGCCGGGCAGCCATGGCAGGTAGGTGCGTAGCGATGTTTTTCCGCTTGGCGCAAATTGGCTGTCATCTATACCCAATGTGTGCAGCAGGTCGGCTACGGAGCCTTCTTTGCGCTCAAAATACCTATTCTCTTCCTCGCTTTCCTGATTGTGTATAGACAATAAACCGTGTATGTTTTGCGCTCCTATTTTTTGAAATAGACTGCGTGATACCGAGTAGGGTGCATGAGGCGTTACAGACTGACTGAGCTTTTTGCCGCCCATCTGTTGGCCGGCATAGGCGCTTAGGGTTTGTAGTGCATAGCCCATTGCAGCATCGGCGCGGGCATCGTTAAATCCTATGGCCTCTACAAAGGTGTACATATGTATTCTGTCCATCGCCCGCAAATCTATGGTGTCGGCGGTATTGGCAATATCGCCCACAGCTACTATACCATTGTCAGCCATCTCATTATAGGCATCAATACGCGCCATGCGTTTTTGCTCTGGCGTATGGTCGTTGCGGTGGGTGGGTATTGTTTTTAGAAAAGGTATCAGACCCGTATGTTGCGGCACAACGCCCCGCATGTGCGACAGCTCCAGGTGGCAGTGCGCGTTTACAAAACCGGGGCAAAGTATGCCTTCATACTGTAGGGTCGCCGCATTGGGGCTATCAGTTACCGCTACTATAGTTCCGTCGTTGGTTACTTCTATTGTGCTGCCTGCCGGCAGCCATGTATGTCCGTTATGTATTTGGGGGGCTGTTATAAAAGGCATAGCCGGTAGTTTTGGGTTGCTATAAATACATATGGCAGCATTACTGCTGCCATATGTATTGTGCTATATTTTAAAATGTTTCAATAGTATTACTTCGCGCTCGTCGAGGTAGCGCCACTTGCTGCGCGGCAGGTTCTTCTTGGTGAGTCCTGCGTACATAACGCGATCCAGTTTTTCTACCACATAGCCCAGCGACTCAAATATGCGGCGTACTATGCGGTTTTTGCCGCTGTGTATTTCCAGGCCCAGTTCGTTTTTCTTTTCCAGATACGAGAGTGCATCTACTGTAGCTCTGCCATCTTCCAGTTCTACGCCATCTATTATTTTTTCAAAGTCGGCATGCGTCACCGGTTTGTCTACGGTTACCTGGTATACTTTTTTAACGTTGTAAGCAGGGTGACATAATTTTTGCGTCAGTTCGCCATCGTTAGTTATCAGCAACAGTCCAGAGGTGTCGCGGTCTAACCTGCCTACGGGAAACAGTCGCTCTACGCCCGAGTTGCCTACCAGATCCATTACCGTTCTGCGGCCTTGGGGGTCGTCGTTGGTGGTAATAAAGCCTTTTGGCTTGTTCAGCAATATATACACCAGTCCTTTTTGCGGCGTCAGTTTTTTACCGCTCAGGGTTACTTTGTCGGTATGTTCTATTTTATGTCCGGGTTCCAGCACCAGTTCGCCGTTTACCTTTACCTTGCCTTGTTTCACCAGTTCGGCGGCGTCGCGACGGCTACATTCGCCGCAATGCGCTATATATTTGTTTAGCGGCATTTGTATGCCGGGCTCTGCAATTTTTTCGCCTGTTTCTTCGTCTATATCATCATCGTCGTCGTCGCGTTTTTTGCGTCCTTCAGAGTGGTCGTGAAAATGTTTCTTCTTCGGTCCTGAATTACGATCGAATGGGCGTTTCTTGTTGTCGTTTTCGTCGTCTACCCAGCGTTTAGCTTTTTTGGGTTCTACTTTTATTTCGTTGCCTTCCACATCTACTTTAGTGCGGTCGAAGGCCCGATTTAATATTTCGGTAAACGGGCGTTTTGGCGCGATGTTATCAGCGCTTTTTTTGTCTTTGCTAAAGGGCTTTACGCCGCCATTGCGTTCTCTAAACGGCCGGCTATCAGTTTTTCTGTTTTTATCAAAGGTTCTTGCCGGGCGTTCACCGTCTGCGCCAGCCTCGTTTTTGCGGGCATAGGGTTTGTCAAACGCTCTTTTGGGGCGGTCGTCTGCGCCGTCTGCGTCGCCGCTGTCTCTTTTAGGGTAGGGACGGTCGGTATTTTCTTTTCTGTCAGCATAAGGTTTGCGTTCGCCGCTATCGTGGCTATCGCCGCGTTTAGCATAGGGCTTATCAAACGTTCTGCGTGGTCGGTCGTTATCGCCGTCTTGCGCATCCCTTTTAGGGTAGGGGCGGTCGGTATTTTCTTTTCTGTCGGCATAAGGTTTGCGTTCGCCGCTATCGTGGCTATCGCCGCGTTTAGCATATGGCTTGTCAAACGTTCTGCGTGGTCGGTCGTTATCGCCGTCTTGCGCGTCCCTTTTAGGGTAGGGGCGGCTTGTGTTATCTTTATTTCTGTCGCTGTATGGCTTGCGCGTATTTTCGCCGCCATTTTCGTCTCTGCGTTCAAAGGTGCGCTTTGGTCTGTCGCCAAAGGGCTTGAAGTCGTCTCCGCGTCTGTTGTCGTTATCTCTGCGTGGTCCGCGGTCTCCATCAGGTCTGAAACCTTCTTTCCGCTCTCTGTCAAACGGTCTTTTTGGTCCTTCGGCATTATTATCTCTACCCGCAAATGGCCTTCCCGGTCTGGCTGGCCTGCCTGTCTCGTTGGTTGGTTTCCTGTCTTCGTAGTTTTTCTTAAAAGGCTTGCTATCTTTATTGAATGTGCGCGCGCTGTCTTTTGGTTTGTACGATTTGCCGGCGTCGGGCCTTTTGCCGTGGGAAGAATGTGATGAACTTTTATGCATTTTTATTTGTATTGCTTATTAAGCGGCGGTAAAGGTACGTGATTTAATGGCTCATCTTATAGATTTGCCTGATGAATCCGTTAATAAAGGCAGAAAATATGTATTGTCTAATGCCAATATGCAAACTCAGCGGCGCTATTACTTAATTTTTGCCGACATCCGCTCTTGCTCCGCTTCTATTATCGGTAATGCAGCGTTGAAGTTGATCAGCAGTTCTTCAAGCCTTGCAACAATTTCAGATTTGTCTGCATTTGTCTTTCCAATGCTATCCTTGGCTATTTGTTCTATCTGCACAAGGTTTGCGTGCATGTTTTTTATTTTAATAATGTTCGCGCTCGACTTCAAGAAGTGCGCTTTTTTGGCAATCAGTTGGTAATCGTCAGTATCTATAGCCGCTACTAATTCCGCTACTCCGCCCTTCGAACTTTCTAAAAACAACTTTAGCACATCAACGATGTAAGCTTCATCATTGTCCGAAATTTCGTATAAAAAACTCAGATCTAAAAGTGGCGCGGCGGCATCCATTGCTCAGGTATTTTCTGCACTAAAGATAATACATAGTATTTATCTTTTCAGCTTTAATATCAGATTGCAGAGTACAGTGGCGTCGAATGGTTTTGAAATACAGGCATCCATGCCCGCGGCCAAACATTTTTCAGATTCATCGTCGAACGTGCTGGCTGTAAACGCAATTACCGGAATATTACTTTTCATTTCCTTCCTGATGTATTGCACTGCTTCAAGCCCGTCCATTACCGGCATATGCAAATCCATCAACACTACATCAAACGGTTTTTCCTGCAACATTTCTATTGCTTCCTGTCCGTTGTTGGCTATGCTTACATCGGCGTCTTGTTTCAACAATATAAAGTTCGCAATCTTTTGATTGAGTTTATTGTCTTCGGCCACCAATATGTTGATACCTTTTAGCAGAAAGATGTTTTTTATAGATATATGCCATTATAGGCTTACCTTACAAATGTAGTGCAAATAATGGTTCAAACGTAGCGATTACAGTTGGTTGTTGCAGAATTTTACATTAGTTAAACATTTTTACCTTAACTATTGCTTAAGGAACAGCAATTCTTCAAATACAGGCAGGTGGGTTTGTGGTACATGCTTTGCAGTTTTTTACTATTGCCACATTTGTTTTTTGCCGGGGGAACAACTTTGCGAAATTGTTAATTGCTTGCTCCTGAGAGCGTTAACGTGATTTAATTAATTCTATAGTGTTATTTCCATATTTCAAAGCTTTGTTGTATCATTGCAGTCTCTATTACCATTTTACCATGATCGCTGTCTTGAGCAGCAAAACTTTTTAATGATTTTATTATGGCATTAAAAATACGTATTCTGCCGCGTTGGCTTGTTTTTCTGTTAGATCTTTTTTTAGTTTGCTTTTGTTTGTTGCTGTCGCGCATGCTCAAGCTCAATTTTAAATGGGCTGAGGTTGATGCCGGCTTGCGGCTGATGCTTGCTGTGGTGTTGGTGCTGAATGCAGCGCTGTTTTATATTTTTAAGAGCTACGCAGGTATTGTCAGGTACACTAATCTGGAGGATGCGCAACGGTTGGTGATGGTCAACGCCATTGCCTCGTTTGTTTACTATGTCCTCAATCTGTTCATACTCAGAAACGGTAATTTCTTTACGTTACAGATCGTAACGATCAATTTTCTTATTACCACCTTCGTAATTATAGCTTACAGGCTTGCTGTGCGCTATTGTTTTAATTTTTACAAGTCTCTATCTCAGGGCGGCAAAATGCAAAAGAAAAAGGTAGTAGTGTTCGACACATCTGCCGACGGACTGCATATAAAGAAGGTAATGAACAGTCTGCCCAATGGCGATATGCAAGTTGTGGCATTCCTCGACGATTCGTTCAATACTTCCGGTAAGTTGCTTGAAGGTATACCAATATACGGCACCAATGAGTCGAGCATAGCCAAGCTAAAAGCCGAAGGCGTAGAATTGCTGATACTGGCCAACAAACAGATTGAGAAAGAAAAACTCAATACGCTTGTAGATGCCTGTTTGGCGCATGGTATCCGAATACAGCAAGTGCCGGCTATGCGCGATTGGCTGAACGGCAAACTGGATACGCAACAGCTACAGAACATCAACATTGAAGATTTGCTGGAGCGCGAAGTGATCAAAATTCATAACGAAGCAATCTACAGCGAGCTAAAAGGAAAGAAAATACTGGTAACAGGCGCTGCAGGATCTATTGGCAGTGAACTGGTAAGGCAGTTGGTACAGTACCGTCCGTCGCTGATTATACTATGCGACAATGCGGAGACGCCTATGCACGAGTTTCATCTGGAGTTGCAGGAGAAGTTCAAAAATATAAATGTAAAGGCGTACATCGGCGATATCAAGGATCGTCAGCGAATGGAACATCTTTTCGAGATTTACAATCCTCAGATTGTTTTTCATGCTGCAGCATATAAGCATGTGCCGCTTATGGAAGACCATCCGTCTATTGCGGTGCTCAATAATGTATTGGGTACTAAAATCCTCGCGGAGTTGTCTGTTGCCAACGAGGTAGAGAAGTTTGTGATGGTGTCGACCGATAAAGCGGTTAATCCAACCAATATAATGGGCGCATCGAAGCGTATAGCCGAAATATTTACCCAGAGCTACTTCAACGACCTGATTAAAAATAACGAAAACGAACATGTCACCAAATTTGTAACCACCCGCTTCGGTAATGTGTTGGGGTCGAACGGTTCGGTAATACCTCGATTCAAGAAGCAATTGCAGAAGGGTGGCCCTATAACCGTAACACATCCTGAAATTACCCGCTACTTTATGACCATACCCGAGGCTTGCGTACTGGTGATAGAAGCTGGCGTAATGGGTCAGGGCGGTGAAATATTTGTATTTGATATGGGCGAGCCGGTTAAGATAGCCGATCTGGCACGCAAGGTGATACGCCTGGCAGGAAAAGAACCAGATGTGGATATCAGGATAGTGTATACTGGTTTGCGCCCCGGCGAGAAATTGTATGAGGAGTTGTTGAGCACCGCTGAAAACTCGCGCCCAACCTACCACGAAAAGATAACAATCGCAGATGTCCGTCAGTACGACTTCAACATTGTATCGCGTAGGGTAGATAAACTGATAGCCAGCGCCCGTCAGCACTATACAATGGAAACTGTGTACCTGATGAAGGAATTGGTGCCCGAATTTGTAAGCAACAACATTGCATACGAAAAAGTAAATGCTCCAACCGGTCAGTAATCAAATTTTTGAACTAATAAATAGAACGGCTGCATCCCTTGTGATTGCAGCCGTTTTTCTTTTACGCAGATTGTTTTATTATAACCGAAATACTATCATTCGAACTTTGAATGCGGCATATTGCCATCGCTTGTCCCCTATCTGAGTTGGATACGCTATGGTGTATTTCAGTTTTCCTAAACCACTCTTATTCCGCCCTTTTCTTACAGTATGTATGGATATGCGTAAACTATGCTAAAGTCAATTAATCAACTCGTTTGCTCTCGCTGATAAACTGTTCTTCAAGCGGACCTTTCTTCAAAAGGTCGGCATAAACACTGTCTTTTGAATGCAGCATAAATGGGAAACGGTCTTTATACCAGAAGTTATTATCGTAAGTATATACTTGATCTGGAAGCTGACGGTAAAATTTGTCTACGAGGGAGCCGTCTATGTACCTCGATATAGAATCGCACCGCCATTCATAAACATCGGTAATGGTATAGTCTTTTGTACCCCATACTGCCTTGTAGAAGTCGTTTGTGTATGAATATAAAATCGAATTGATGTGCCATTTGCCGTTCGACTGCTTGTAGTTTATGGTTTGCTCGGCGGCTATAAATTCTACAAAGTAGTTGGTTCCTACAACCATGTTGGGGCGACCCCAATAAGAGTAGCCGGGATGTCTGAAAGATTTGCGTTCTATTCGTTCTATGGCAAATGTACTTCTGTCTATATATAGCCGCCCGGTTTCCCAACTTTCGCCCCTGAACTTCGAAGGATCATAGTTGGTGATACCATGCGTTTCGCTCGAGAAATCATTGCTTATATATTCTACTACATACTTATCC
>CAZLPE010000157.1:0-8001 GCA_964561325.1 uncultured Flavipsychrobacter sp. | reverse complement strand
CCGGCGGCACATGGAATGTAACGAGCACAGCGGTAGCAACCATCAATGCAACAACTGGCGTAGCAACCGCGGTAGGTAATGCAACTACCAACGTAACCTACACCACTCCGAGAGGTTGTAAAGCAGTTAGATCGTTGACGAGCAGCAGAACCTGTAGAACTATCGGCGGCGTAGTAACCGAAGATATCTTACCTGAAGCTGGAAGCGAGTTCACATTGATACCAAACCCGAACAAGGGCGAGTTCACAATCAAGGGTACTTTTGCATCTGGCAAAGATGAGGAAGCTACAATTGAAGTAGTGAATATGCTCGGTCAGGTAGTGTATCGTGCGAAGAGCACAGCAGTTAGCGGTGTTCTTCATGAGCAAGTACAGATCAACGGTGCATTAGCCAACGGCATGTATCTGTTGAACTTACGTTCAGACAATGAAACTAAGGTGTTCCATTTTGTTGTGAGTAAGTAATTTTTATCATTAAATAAACAATTAAGCCCGAGTTAGAAGCTCGGGCTTAATATTTTTATTGCCATACTTAAATAATGAGGTAATATTGTATGGGATTTCTTTTGCTGCATAAGTTGTTAGCTCACAATGTTTCTATAGATGTCCCAGTCGGAAGAAAAAATATTTGACAAAAAATGTCACAAAAATGTCATAAATGGTTTATTAACCTAAAACTAATGCCTTTTATACATTTTATAGATATTATGAATTTACCTTGCTTGAAAAATTATTTTTTCGACTAAATAAAAAACAATGAAAAAAAGTATAATCTCGTTTTGTGCTTTGGCAACTTTAGCGATTATTCCTGTTGATCGGTTACTTGCTCAAGGTTTTGCATTAAATATTTCTGGTTCAAGAGCTGATACTTCAGCTATGCTTGATGTTTCTTCGACTTCTAAGGGTTTTCTTCCACCCCGAATGACTATTGCGCAACGAAATGCAATATTATTGCCTGCACAGGGTTTGCAGATATTTCAGACCGATAGTATTCCTGGTATTTATTATTACAATGGCAGCGCGTGGGTTGGGGCGGCAAGCAACACTTGCTGGGGACTTAAAGGGAATGCAAGTACTATACCTGCAATTAACTTTATCGGTACAACTGATAACAATCCGTTGCGTTTGAAAACGAATAATGTTTGGGCAGGTGAGCTTAACCCATCTACGGGAAATGTGTCTTATGGCGCTAATGCCGGTCTATCTGCTACCACAGGTTATAGTAATGTAGCTATAGGAAATGGAGCATTAAAATTAAATACTACAAAAAACAATCTGGTCGCAGTGGGCGATTCAGCTTTGTTTAGTAATAATGGAGGAACTGGGTGGAACACTGCCGTAGGTAGCAAGGCGCTTTATGCAAATACTACCGGTAGTAATAATACAGCCATTGGTTACAATACCCTGAAATCTAATACAAGTGGCGCCGATAATACGGCAGCAGGTATCAGGAGTCTGCATAACAATACGGCAGGCGACTATAATACTGCATATGGTGCAAATACATTGTTTAATAACTCAACCGGCAGCAATAACTCAGCTTTTGGATCGGCGAGTTTATCAAACAGTACGACCGGATCTTTTTGCTCAGCGTTTGGCGTCAACTCATTGTTAGTAAACAATGGTAGTTACAATACAGCATTAGGAGTCAACTCACTACTGTCTAACACTACAGCTTCCTATAATACCGGAACTGGCGTTAATAGTTTGGCATACACCACAACGGGTGCGCTCAATGTAGCATTTGGTGTAAGTAGTTTAGAGTCAAATACAACTGGCGGCAGCAATACGGCAGTAGGTAGTTATGCGTTATTTACAAATACCACTGGCGGTAGTAATACGGCAATTGGAAACTCAGCTGATTGCAACTCAGGAAATTTGACAAATGCAACCGCAATTGGAAGCGCGGCAATAGTAAATGCAAGCAACAAAGTAGTAATAGGCAACTCCTCAGTAACGGTCATAGGTGGACAAGTTGGATGGTCTACACTGTCTGATGGTCGATTTAAATCTGCTGTTAATGATAATGTTCCCGGTTTGGATTTCATCATGAAACTGAAACCTGTAACCTACCATTTTGATGTCCGCAAGTACGAACATTTTCTGGGCAAAACCGATGAGCAATTACAAAAGCAGGGTCGCGATGTTAGTGAGGCAGAAGCAATTGTGCATAGTGGTTTTATAGCGCAGGATGTTGAAAAAGCTGCCCAGGAATTAGGCTACGATTTTAGCGGGGTGCACAAGCCGTTAGATGCAAAAGACAACTATTCGCTTGCTTATGGCGAATTTACAGTTCCACTTGTAAAAGCAGTACAGGAGCTCAGGAAACAGCTCAATGAGCAGGTACAATTGAATAAAGAACTGAAAGCAGAACTTGCAGAAAAAGACAGAACTATGAACGCCCGCATAGAAGCGTTGGAAGAACTTGTTCGTAAAGGAACAGCTATTACAAGATAGAACGGTTAGTACAATCCTTTTTTACTTACTACACCATCAAATTTATTATAATAAAATATGAAAAAATATATTTTATTGTTAACGTGTTTGCTGTCCATAACATTTACGTATGGGCAAAACATGATTAACATATCGCCGGGTATGCGCGCTGTAGGAGTTGGGCCAATTAAAATGGTGGTAGACAATTACTCCATAACCAACAATGGCAATTTCACAGATAATGGCGGAGATTTTATGAGCCTGAATAAAGGGCTTAAAAGGACAGTTTCTGGTAGCACAGGAAATACCTTATTGTATAATTTCACCAGTAATACTACCGATTCTACTTTCTTGCAGGCATTAGTTTCAGTAACGAACACCGTAATTGTCAACAGTGGATATTTACATGCAGGTAGCGGCAATTTATACATTCGGACGGATATCAATCCCAATGCATCTATTTATGTGGCAGGCATATTGGAAGGAACGATACAAGGATTAATAACCAATACAACAAGTACTGGCGGTTTATGCCCACTTTCGTCAACTTTGTCATTAAACATATCGGGGCCCGCAATGCGTTACCAATGGCAGTCGTCTCCCGACAATACCACCTGGACAAGTATTACCGGCGCCACATCGGCGGTATATAATGCCACGGCATTGATAACAACCTACTACCGGTGCAATCTTAGTACCAACAACAGTAGTTTTGCCCAAAGTACGCCTGCTGTTTTACTCAATGTAACAGGTATCACTGCCACACCTTCATCTGCCAACATTTGCAATGGTTCATCAGTTGCCTTAACGGTTTCTGGCTTTGACAATTACGTTTGGTCGCCGTCCCGGGGCTTATCATCTACTACTGGCTCAAGCATCACAGCTACACCCGATACCAGTATTAATTATGTTGTTACAGGTACATCGTCGGGTGGATGTATAGGCGCTACAACTGTAACCATTAATGTAGAAGCGCCTATAGGGCCCATTTCAGGACCTCATAACTTTTGTTTTGGCGTTATTTCCCTTTCTCACACGCTTAGTGGAGGAATTTGGAGCAGCAGCGATCCATCTATAGCATCTGTTGATATATATGGCCGCATTGGCTCTACAGGTATAGGTACTGCTATCATTACCTATACTTCTCCAGGTGGCTGTTATGCGACTCATTCTATAACTGTCCATCCTTTGCCAGGAAGTAATTCTCCCGTTGGTTGGAGTTTACCATGTATAGGAATACCAATGACATGGTCTAATTCTACGCCCGGAGGGGTATGGTCAGTTTCAGACCCTGCGATAGCCATAATAGATAGTACATCGGGTATTATCAGTTATATCTCAACAGGTGGAATTAGTATTATTTACACGCTTCCAACTGGCTGTAGTACAAGTTTGTTTGTAGGTGTTCATCCGTTATCATCTCCAATTGTAGGTACAGATAGCCTTTGTGCCAGTGGTTATTTAGATCTTACTAATGCAGACGGACGCAATACCTGGACAAGCAATAACACATCTATCGCCACAGTTGATGAAGCTGTTGGTTTGTTAGGCTGGGGAGGGCGGGTGCGAGGAGTTTCGCCGGGTACTGCTATAATTACCTATAATCCTACCGGATGTTATACTACACATACAGTAACGGTTTTCACAGCACCTTCTGGTTACATTATTTCACCAGATACGGTGTGTATCGGAAATTCAATTACCTTAATTGGTTCTGGGACAGGTATTCCGTATAGTCGTAGCCCCGGTGGTTTTTTTAATATTCATTATGGAACTACGATATATTCCCTTACGGACAATATCTTTACTGGACTTTCTAACGGTAGCGATTACGTCAATTATTCATATTACCCATACAATTGCAATGTTTTATCATTTATGACTAAAACGCTAACCGTAATAGACCCACCAACTGCCATAACCGGAACCTTTAACGCATGTGTAGGGGCTGCAACGACATTGAGTCATGGCACATCAGGGGGGCGATGGTATAGCGCTAATCCCAGCATTGCAGTAGTTGGAAGTACTTCTGGAATCGTAACAGGTATAGCCGCAGGTACAGTAACTATTGATTACCTTTTCTCTGGCGGCTGCTCGGCTATTACTACCGTTACCATTAATGGAACACCTGCATTAACTGATATAACAGGTTCGTCAACAGTATGCATTGGGGGCACAACCACACTTAGTAACGCTACTTCCGGCGGTACATGGTCAAGTAGCAATAGCAATGCCACAGTAATTGCGGGTGTTGTAACCGGGGTAACTTTAGGCTCTTCTGTTATCACCTATTCGGTATCCAATAGTTGCGGCACATCGGTGGTTACAAAAACAATTACAATTGCCGGCGCTCCAAGCGCTGGTACAATCTCAGGAACATCTATTTTGATTGCAGGCGTGCCAGCAACCCTATCCAGCAACGTAAGCGGAGGGGTATGGACAAGTAGCAATACAGGGGTAGTAACTATAGGGTCACTTTCAGGTAGTGTTACCGGCTTAGTTGTGGGTACTGCAATCATCACCTATAGAGTGACGACAAGTTGTGGTACCGCTATCAGTACGTACACGGAAACTGTATTAGCGACTATGCCAGCTATTACTGGCTCGAGCTCGGTTTGTAGCGGCGCAAATACTACACTGAGTAATTTAGTGACCGGCGGAACTTGGAGTAGCAGTAACACCCTAACAGCAACTATAGGGTCTCTTTCCGGAATTGTTGCCGGAATTTCGGCGGGTACATCAATAATAACTTACAGGTTTGGCGCTGCTTTCACAACCACTACGGTAACGGTATTGACTGGGCCTTCAGCAATCACAGGCGCCAGTAGTTTGTGTGTTGGTTCAAATACAACATATTCCAATAGCGTTGCAGGCGGGGTATGGGCGAGCAGTGATACACTGCGCGCCAGTATTAATAGCAGTTCGGGTTATGTTACAGGTATAGCTCTGGGCGCTGCAATAATAACCTATGGATTAAGTTCGGGGTGTATTGCTACCAAAACTATTACTGTAGGTACGCCGGCAGCCATAAGCGGCGCTACCAGTGTATGTGTAAACGGTACGGCAACAGTAACTAATCCGCTTCCCGGTGGAATATGGACAAGCGGTAATACCCTAATAGCTACAATTGGCTCTACCAGTGGCATTATTACAGGGGTTGCTGGCGGGTCGGTAACCATATCGTATAACGTAGGTTGTTTTGCAACAACTGTAATTACGGTTAATGCAACTGCAACCATTAGCGGTGCAGGCAGCGTATGCGTAGGCCAATCAACAACCCTTACAAGCAGTACGGCAGGAGGTGCCTGGAGTAGCAGTAACACAGCTGTTGCCACAGTTTCCACTGGTTTAGGAGCAGTTTACGGAGTATCTTCAGGTACTACTACAATTACCTTTACAACCTCAACCGGATGTATAGCAACAACAAGTTTAACAGTAAATGCATCAGCGCCTATAGGTGGGCCTACAAGCGTGTGTATGGGCGCAACCAGTATTCTTACCAATTCGGTTGCCGGCGGGTTATGGAGTGTCAGCAATCCTACACTGGTTAGCATTGGTTCTGCCAGCGGGGATGTTTCGGGCATTAGTGCAGGGGTATTAACCGTAACGTATACTACAGGGGAGGGCTGCGTAGTTACAGCTCCGCTTACGGTAAATTCTTCAGCTGCAATCGGCGGTGGAACAAGCGTTTGCGCAACGCAGGTTCTAAATCTTACCAATACCTACACAGGTACCTGGAGTAGCGGGAACACTGGCGTTGCAACAATTGGCTCGCTTACTGGTCAGGTAACCGGACAATCAGCAGGTACTGCAATAATTAGTTTAGTCAATTCGTCTGGCTGCCTGCGTACGACTACTGTTTTGGTCAATGCAAAAAGTCCGATTGTTGGTCCTACGAATGTATGTACCGGACAAACAATTGCGTTGACTGATACCGTAACCGGGGGAACATGGACAAGCAATAACACAACAATAGCCAGCGTAGGAGCGGGAACTGGTATAGTTTCCGGCAATACAGGCGGCGCAGCAACCATATCTTACACAACCGGAGCTGGATGCGTTTCAACAATTGGCGTGAATGTTACTACAATTGGCGCTATCAGCGGTTCGAGTTCTGTGTGTGGCAGTCAGTCTATAACCCTAACCAATCCGACGTCAGGCGGTTCATGGAGTAGTAGCAATAACTTAGTAGCTACCGTAGCGCCTACTGGCGTTGTTACTGGCGGCATTGGTGGCGGCGTTGCAATAATTACCTATTCATTGGGCGCCGGTTGTGTTGCTACAAAAGCGCTCACCGTTAATCCCTTTGCGCCCATTGTTGGATCTACCGGAGTTTGTGTAGGTCAAACGATAACTTTGACCAATGCTGAGCCTGGCGGCGCGTGGGCAAGCAGTAACCCTACTTTAGGTAGTATTGATGCATCCACAGGAATCCTCCGGGGCCGGGCATCAGGTACTGTTACCATTAGCTACACTATTGGCAGTTGCAGGGCTACCCAGTCAGTGGCGGTTTCTACAGCAGTAACCATATCGGGTATATTAAGTGTTTGTACCGGTTATACATCTAATCTCACACCATCGCCAGCCGGAGGTACTTGGTCATCGAGCGTTTCGGCAATTGGTACAGTCTCCAATTTATCTGTGGCAATGGGCGTTTCGGCAGGCACCTGCGTAATATCCTATTCCATGGGGACCGGTTGTTATGCAACAGCGGTTTTTACTGTAAATCCTCTTGACGCAACCACAGGACCAAATGTAGTTTGTAATGGTCAGCAGATAAACCTCTCCAACACAACTGCCGGAGGCGGTACCTGGACCAGCGGAAACATCACGATCGCGACGGTAGGTACATCTGGGATAGTAAGTGGTTTAGCCGCCGGAGCAACATCAATATCCTTCACCACTCCACAAGGATGTAGGTCTGTGAAAGCTATAACCGTAAATGCGTTGTCGCCAATTGGCGGAACCACAGCCGCTTGCGTTGGTTTAACCTCTACGCTAACAAATCCGGTATTGGGTACCTGGAGCAGCAGCAATATTACGGTGGCTACCGTAGGTTCTGCTACGGCGCAAGTAACCGGGGTGAGCGCAGGAACTACCACAATAACGTATGTAGCCAATGTAACAGGATGTACGGCAATAACCACATTTACGGTTCATCCACAGTCAAACACAATTGGCGGGCCAACAAACGTCTGTATTTCGGCTCCCGTAACACTGACCAACGCAGTGCCGGGAGGAACATGGAGTGTTACCAACACCGCAATTGCAAGTATAAATGTAACAACAGGTGTGGTAACGGCAGTGGGTAATGCAGCTACCAATGTTACTTACACTACACCGCGAGGTTGCAGAACTGTGAGATCAATCACAAGCAGTACAGGATGCAGAACAATTAGCGGCGAAATTAACGACATAATTGTAGATGAATCTACTGAATTTATATTGATACCCAACCCCAATAGGGGTGAGTTCACTATCAAAGGTACTTTTGCATCCGGGAAGGATGAAGAAGCTACAATTGAAGTAGTGAATATGCTCGGTCAGGTAGTGTATCGTGCGAAGA
>CAZLPE010000156.1:0-8003 GCA_964561325.1 uncultured Flavipsychrobacter sp. | reverse complement strand
CTAATGATTTGATTATTGACTGAGGGCTTTTTGAAGGTCACTGGCTTTCTCTACAAGGGCGGTGTCCAGATCTTTCCACAGCTTAGTTAGCTTTATGATTTTTCCATAGGTTTCCAGCAATATAAAATGCGTAGCCAGCAAGCTGCGGCAGGGTGCAATCACGTTATCTGTAAAATAGGCAGTTGCAGCTTTTTTTCGTTCGTCAAGCTTTTCGTCGTTTCTGGCTGCGCTTAGCGACATTATAAGTTTCTGAAAATTGTCGGCATGTGGTTTTGAATCATTAAGCAGTTCAATCACGGCGTCTATCACCTTTAGGTTTTCATCCACGGGCCCGCTTTTTTTCTTAATTAGCTCAGGACGGGTGCGTTCTGCCAGCGCGGTTAGTTCGGTAAGTGAGTATAATTTGCACAATTGTTCAGCGGCAGTTTGACGCATACTTTTTTCCAGCAAACTTTCCAGTTCATCTTCGTCGCTTTCGTTTTGTGCAAAATTGATTACGCGTTCATCTACAATTACATTGTTTAAGTGCAGCATAGTGCGAAGCGACAGGCCTTCCATGTTTACACAACGGCTTAGCGCTACATATACCTGTCCCGGCGCAAAAGATTGGTTGAGGTCTACAACAGCTTTTTGCAGCGTCAGACCCTGACTTTTATGTACTGTTACGGCCCACGCCAGGCGCACAGGGTATTGCGTAAAGCTGCCCGACTCTTCTTCTTCTATTTCGCCTTTTTGTTGGTTCAAGGTGTAGCGCATGTTTTTCCATGTTTCCTGCTCCAGCTGCAGCGCTTCGTTGTCGTTCTCGCCCGGAAATTTTACGTAGATTACCCCTGCGCTTATTGCCGACACCACGCCAATCTTACCGTTGTAGTAACGTTTAGGCGTTTTAAGGTCGTTTTTTATAAACATAACCTGAGCCCCTGTTTTTAGCAGTAGCTCTTCGTCGGTGGGCAAGTTTTTTGGGTTAAACTCATTTTTTATCAAGCCCTTGAACTTATAAATGGTTCCGGGCAGGTCTTCAAGCGCTTTTTGGTTTATTTCGTCGGCTATGCGGTTGTGGGTGGAGAGAATAATATACCCGGGTTCTTTTTTGGGCATCGGGTCATATTTGTCATTCAGCCGGTCTATGTCGCTTTGTAGGGTATTTCCGCTTCTTATACGGTTAAGTATATCTATAAATGTCTGGTCTTTCTGTCTGTATATCTTTTTCAGTTCTATATACAGCGGCGGCGTTTGCCTTAGCACATAAGAATCGAAAAAGTACGGACTTTGGTAATATTGCCGAAGTATGGCCCAGTCGTTTTCCGGCGCAACAGGCGGCAATTGAAACAAGTCGCCAATAAATACCATCTGTATACCGCCAAAAGGTTGCAGCATATTCCTACGCACATGTCGCAAAACAAGGTCCATAGCATCCAGCAGATCGCACCGCACCATACTCACTTCGTCTATAATCAGCAGATCCAGCTTGCGTATTATCTTTATTTTCGTGTCTCTCAGTCGGAGGTTGGCCAGTAGCGAGTGCTTGTCGTCGGCTCCCGGCGTTTTTCCAAAACCACCGGCGCTGCCGGGAACAAAAGGAGAAAAAGGTAATTGTAAAAAAGCATGGATTGTTTCTCCGCCGGCATTTATAGCGGCTACGCCAGTAGGCGCAACTATGGCGCATTGTTTGCGCGTTTGGGTTTTTATATATTTTAGAAAAGTAGTTTTACCTGTGCCCGCTTTGCCTGTCAGAAACAGGTTTTGATTAGTATCGCGAACAAATGCCACCGCCTTCTGAAAAATAGTGTTGCTAAAGTCTAATACACTGGCGCTATTGGGTACATTATCCGACATCGGCGCTAAAAGTACAGATATTATTTTACGTCTGTTTCAGTGTTATGCAGCGGGAGTTCGTCTCTGCATTTTTACAGGTTAGTCGCAACAATAGACAGGCATTTTGCGCACTATACACATCGCTGATTGTCAGCAATTTAATAAACAAACACAGCCATTTGCTGTTTTAGGCTTGTTTTTTCGGTCAAAAAACCTGAATTTATCTAATTTGTACAAATAAATTGAAATGCTTCGTTAATTTTGACCAAATTATTCAATGGCAAAGCTATCTGTAAATATTAATAAAATCGCCACTTTGCGTAATAGCCGGGGTGGAAACAATCCAGATGTTACGCTTGCCGCTATAAACTGCCAGAGGTTTGGAGCAGATGGAATAACCGTACATCCACGGCCCGACGAACGACATATACGTTACAGCGATGTGCGCGAAATTAATAAAGTAATAACTACAGAGTTTAATATAGAAGGTAATCCGCTGGAGGATAAGTTTGTGCAACTCGTATTAGAAACCATGCCTGCACAAGTAACATTGGTGCCTGATGCAGCCGGACAACTAACGTCTAATCATGGGTGGGATACCATTAAGCAACAACACTATCTGCAAAATATCATTGCAGTTTTTAAAAAGGCAGGTATAAGAGTATCGATTTTTGTAGACCCCGATGAACGTATGGCCGCCGCGGCCGCCGACACAGGCGCCGACAGAATAGAACTATATACCGAAGCCTATGCCAGCGGCTATCATACCGACCGGCACGCAGCTATAGCCCCCTACATAAAAGCGGCAAATGTTGCAATAAATAAAGGTTTAGGACTAAATGCCGGACACGATCTGGATAGGGATAATCTCAGGTTTTTTAAGCAATCTATACCCGGCTTGCTTGAGGTGTCTATAGGTCATGCCCTTATTTGCGACGCCGTTTATTATGGATTAGAGAATGTTATTCAAATGTACAAAAGGGAGTTATACATTAGCTCGTAACAGAGAGCTACACTGCGCCTAAACAAAACACGATGAAACACATTACTAAGTCATTTTTATTACTCTTTCCCCTAATCGGCATGGCTTTGTCGGGGTATGCGCAGCATTATTTGGGTGTGTCGTCCGACGGCTGGAGCGGTTTTAATACGCTGTATCTCAATCCGGCTAATATTGCGGGTAGGGAGGAAAGATTGATAATAAATCTTTTTTCAGAGAACATGGCAGTTGATAACAACATTGGCGTGTTTTCTAAATTTGGCAATGTGGGTACGGCGCTCAACGGCAGAGGATACGATAGTATATCAAATTTGCCCGGCCAGGCGAAGCTAAATATGTTAGCTCCATCGGCTACGCTACGGGGGCCCGGTCTGATGATTACGCTAAACGAACGCAATACGCTGGCGCTAACAACCGGAGTACGAGCGGTAAACCAGTATATCAATTTTGATCAGGCTTTTTATAATGCGCTTACCACCAGTGGGTATGTGCCGGCGCAGAACAACAATTTTAGTACTAAGAACTTCAGCTGGTCTACCCACGCATGGAGCGAAGTAGGGCTTACCTATGCGGTAGTATTGGCCGGACCGGGAAGGCACCAGCTCAATGCCGGCATCACATTAAGGTACCTCAGCGGCATAGGGTACATTAGCATGAAAGGTAAAAATGTGAATGTGGATCTGGCCCAGGGCGCCGATTCGTTTTACGCATGGCAAAGCGATGTTCAGTATGCCTCAAACATAATGACATCTGCCAACGCCATAACCAACAACATGGATGCCTCGCAACTGGTAAGCAGGTTTATGACATCTACAGAAAATGTTGGTTTTGGCGGCGATCTTGGTTTCACTTATTTCTTCAGACCACAAAATTATAGTCAGGGCAAACTGTATACAGGCAATGCGTTTAAGTTCAGATTGTCGGCGTCGGTTACCGATTTTGGCGCTATTCAGTATCGCGAAAACACTAACCATATCGTAAATGTTAGCGGTAACGCCTACCTTACAGGTAAGGACTTAATACTCAATACCCGCAATTTTCGCGATTTTACCGACTACAGTTTAAGAAAAGGTCTGCGTACCGATTCGTCTAATGCTGCGCTGTCTATTAACTTACCCGCAAAACTGCTTATCAGCGCCGATTACCAGATATACGACAAATTTTACCTCAATGCTACCTATCTTGCCAACCTGATAGGGCGGCAGGAGTACGGAAATGGTTACTACGACCAAGTGACCATTGTGCCGCGCTACGATAGCAGGTTTTTGGGCATTGGTATACCAGTTACCTACAGCCTGTTATCTAAAACCGTAAAGGCCGGCATTGGCTTACGATTATCCGGGCTTTTTATTGGTAGCGACGATTTGCTTACGCTCGTAGGCGGCAGTTCGCACGGATTTGGATTTTATGGCGGCTTGTATCTTCCTATATACAAGAAGAAGCCCACAGGAGATAATAAACTTGATTGATCTTTTGTTTGGCAGCATGTTTTACCAAAGACTGGAGTATTACCATAGCCATTTTTGTTTTTTTAACGCGTAGTATATTACATTTGCTATATTTATATGGCTTTTGGTGATAGATAAAACGCTCTTCTTGTTTTATGAATGCGTCTTGTTTGTCATTTCAACCCACTATCATCTCAATATCCTTTACCTATGAAAATTAGAACCGTTCAATTTCAGAACACAGAACGCAAACTGCTGAAAAGGGTTGCAATATTATCTGCGGCAGTAATAATGGCCGGTACCAACACCGGGATAGCCCAGCACATGATGGGTATGGCTACCAGCGAACGCAGCGTAATGAATAGTATGTACCTCAATCCGTCGGGCTTATCAGGTAGTCATGAAAAAATTGTAGTCAGTCTGTTTTCCATGCAACTATATGCCGACAATAGTCTGGGAACAATCAGCAAATTGTTTGACATCAATAAACCCCTTGAGGGCAACAGCACTGGTTTAGCATTCAGCAATTCAGGCAATAAAACATTTAATCTGGTAGCTCCTGCTTTCGAGCTACGCGGGCCATCGCTTGCCATAGGGTTCAACGATAAGCTAAAGCAATCTTTTGCTATAACTACCCGCATCAGAGGCATGAACCAACTCAATAATTTCGATCAGTCGTTGTACAACACAATTACCGATCCTAATTATATATCGGATGGAACTTATAGATTTAATACCAGCAAATTCAACTGGACGGCGCATATATGGAACGAAATAGGCTTTAGCTATGCCGCTACTGTGCTGAATAAGGGTAACAGTGTGCTAAAGGTGGGCTTTACGGCTCGCTACCTTGGCGGTATAGGATACCTAACACTTAAAGGGAACAATGTAGATGTGAGCATAACGGGCGGTAGCGATACCTTCAGAGCAGCCAACTCAGACCTGCAATATGCCAGCAATGTGCTCAGCTCGGCAAGCGCTATTAATAAAGGACTTGATGTGGGCGGGCTTATGGAACGGTTCTTTGGATCGAAGGCCGGAAGCGGTTTTGGCGGCGATGTAGGATTGACTTACCTGTACAGGTTAGACGACAATGCAGATAAGAAAACGGCGGTTAAAGACAATTATCTGTTTAAGGTCGGTTTGTCGGTTACAGATATTGGCGCAATAACTTATAAAAAGGAACAAAACTACAATATAAATGTATCGGGCAACGGTTATGTAACCGGGCGCGATATGATAACCAAGCTCCAAAATTATCAGGACTTCAGAGCCTATGCCGTGCAGCAAGGCTTTACTGCCGATACCGGGGCGGTGGATACAAAAATACAGTTGCCAACTACAATGGTACTGACCGTTGATTACCGGCTGCACAACCGGCTGTTTGTAAATGCCACTTACATAGGCAACATGGTAAACCGCCAGAATTTTGGTAATTCGTATTACAGTCAGCTGACTGTAACCCCGAGATTCGAAAGCAAGATATTCAGTTTCGGCCTACCCGTAACGTACAGCATGCTTGCCAACGATATTAAAGTAGGCTTTGGTATGAGGGTGAGCGGCTTTTTCTTTGGCAGCGATGATATGCTTGCTGTGGTTAGCGACAACCAACATGGCTTTGGCTTTTATTTTGGCGGATATGTGCCGATTTTTAGAAAAAATGACAAATAGTAATAAATTTGAAGCTACTTAGGCTTGCGTTATCCACATTTTTCCAGTGTTTTTAGTTTGTGTGCATATCTCGCCTGTAAATACCTACTGTAATGAAAAAATTATTTTGTCTTTCTGCTTTGGCATTAGCTACTATTCCTTCGTTTGCGCAGCATAATCTCGGCGTAAGTTTGGGCAATTGGGCAGGCATGCAGAGCTTGTCTGTAAACCCCGCTTCCATTGCGGGTAGTAATCTGCAAGTAGCCGTCAATCTGCTGGGTATTAATGCGGGAGTTGATAACAACTATGGATATGTAACCAACAGCAAGGGAATACTGGGCGCGGTAAAAGATGGGAAAACAAAGAACCTTTTTGGCTTTAGCTCCAGTAAAACAATAAGTATGCAGGCGCCCTACGCTACAGTGCAAGGGCCTGGCCTGATGGTGAATATTAAGCGCAAGCACACTGTTGCGCTCACTACCGCTATAAGAGGTTTCAATCAGTTTAATAATTTTGATAAAAATCTGCACCACAGCGTTAACGACCCTACCTACACAGTGGGCGATAATGTAGACCTCACCTCCAAAAATTTTAACTACACAGCGCATTTATGGAGCGAAATGGGCTTGACCTATGCGGCAATTGTGGTAGATAAGAAAGGACACACGCTAAAAGCGGGCGGAACCCTGCGCTACTTGGGCGGTATAGGATATGTGGGCCTTAAAGGCAATAATCTTGATGCCCATTACCGCGCGGGCATTGATTCGTTTTATGTAAACAATTCCGACATTTCTTATTCCAGCAATGTGCTGAGCGCAAAAAGCGCCCTGATGAATGGCTTCTCTAACAACAATATTGTAAGCGAGTTTTTTGGCAGTAAGGCAGGTAACGGCATTGGCGGCGATATAGGCTTGGTGTACGAATATACGCCGGGTCAAAATGCGCCGTCGGATAAGTCGATGCCCAAACGTCCGCAACGCCATGTAGTGCGCGCCGCCCACAACTATCTGGTGCGGGTAGGAGCCGCGGTTACAGACATTGGCTCTATAAACTACAATGGCGAGACAAACTTTGCCGCCAATGTAAAAGGAAACGGATACCTGACAGGGAAAGGACTGCAAGACAATGTAAAAAACTTTGACGACTTCAGGAGTTATGCAAAACAGCAGGGTTTTGCCGCAGATACAAGCCGTAAGAGCACACGCTTGTACATGCCAACGGCGCTGAAACTAACGGTGGACTATAATATAGGCGGCGACTTTTATGTGAACGCGCTATATGTGGCCAACCTTGCCGACAGACAGCGTTTCGGAAATTCGTACTACAATCAGTTTAGCATTACGCCACGCTACGAGACAAATATGTTTTGCGGTAGCTTGCCGCTCAGCTACAATTCGCTATCGGGTACCTTTAAGGCTGGTCTCGGGTTGCGATTCAGCGGCTTTTATATAGGTAGCGACGATATGCTGGGACTCATAGCCAGTCAGCAGTATGGCGCTAACATATACATTGGCGGGTTTGTGCCAATAGGTTATAGCCGTAATCCGGATAGAGACGGCGACGGCGTTATAAATAGTAAGGATAAATGCCCCAACGAATGGGGGCCGGCCGAAAACAAGGGATGTCCTGTAGAGGATGAAAAGAGTAAGGATCAGGAGTCTGAACCTGCCGCCGACACAACCGCAGCCGTGCAACTACTATGGACCGGCGACTATGCCGCTAACAAAGAACTGAAAAACGCAAAACAAGCTAAAGCGCCCCACGACACCGAAACCCTGAACCGGGATATGAAGCTACATATCGATATGAAATAACAGCGTTGGTTTTTGAAGGCGGTATAATGGGTATGATAGCAAATAGAATTCACCCATTAGCATGCAAGCAAAAGCAAGGTAGATTTCATATCCCCTTGTTGAATGAATTGCTTCGCTCAACCAAGCCAGAAAGACTTGAATGTAAATAGCCGCGTGCCGCACACCACTATACAAAGTTGTGCCGGTAAGCTGGTATGTATTTTATGCAGTTACGGTTATACCATACCCAAAGCGCTGCACTACTGCCCGAACTGACATTGAGAACACCTTGCAATG
>CAZLPE010000155.1:0-8010 GCA_964561325.1 uncultured Flavipsychrobacter sp. | reverse complement strand
GAAGATATTTGCAACCAGATAAGCGATAGCCTTTACGAGGGAATCACAACCCGCAAAATATACCAAATGGCCTTTGGGATGCTCAATAAAAAGCATAAACCTATGGCGGCAAAGTACAGAATAAAGAAAGCAATAATGGAGCTTGGTCCCTCAGGCTTTCCTTTTGAAAAGTTCATAGGTGTACTATTGTCCAGTCAGGGTAATAAAGTAAAGCTAAATCAGTTTTTACGCGGAGCTTGTGTAAATCATGAAATCGATCTGATATCTGAGAATGATGCCAATACATCTATAATAGAATGTAAATACCACAATTTGCAAGGAGTGGTTTGCGATGTTAAGGTTCCGCTATACATTCATTCCCGCTTCAGAGATATTATGGCCAATACAAATGCAGAAGGCAGGGAATACCAGTGCTGGATAATAACCAACACTCGATTTTCTGCCGATGCTTTGCAGTACGGCATCTGTGCCGGTCTGCACTTGCTGTGCTGGGATTATCCGGCAAAAGATAATCTAAAAGACCTGATAGACAAGTACAAACTGTACCCTATCAGTTGTTTAAACTCGATTACGCGCAGGGAAAAGGAGCTATTGTTAGATAAGGGTATTGTTTTATGTAGAGAATTGGCTACTAAGTCGGACTTATTAGCTGAAATTAATGTGTCGGCAGCCAGAATTTCAAATATAATTAGCGAAGCGATGAGCCTTGCATCAATGTAATTTACTTTTTACAATAAGTTTTAAAAGGCGCAGTTGCTTAATGCCCTGCGCCTTGTTTATTTTAAATTGTCCTTTATTTAATCTCCACTTCCAAAACTTTTTGCCCCATAAGGTAGCCTTCCAGTTTATCGCCCTTGGCCACAGGCCCTACACCGGCTGGCGTACCCGTAAAAAGCATGTCGCCAATATTAATGGTAAAATACTGAGTAGAGTAGGCAATAACTTTATCTACAGTAAAGATCATATCGGCTGTATTGCCCTCTTGCACTGTATTGCCATTTATATCAAGCCGGAAGCTAAGTGAACTAATGGGCATTTCTTCAGTTAGCGCTACAAATGAGCCGATAGCCGCCGACCCATCAAATGCTTTGGCGATTTCCCATGGAAGACCTTTTTTTTGCTGCTCGCGCTGCACATCGCGGGCAGTAAAGTCTATACCTAAAGAAACTTCGGTATAATATTTATTGGCAAACTTCTCCTGTACAAATTTGCCGTTTTTGCATATCCTTACAACAACCTCGCATTCGTAATGAAGATCGTTAGTAAAATCCGGGTAGTACAGCGGTTTGTTCGGCAACAAAACAGCTCCTTTGGGTTTCATAAAAAGCACTGGCGCGGTTGGTAAATCATTTTTCAATTCTTTGGCATGATCAGCGTAATTTCGTCCGACGCAAATTATTTTCATAAATAGCTGTTTTTTATGGCTCGTGTAAAGATAAAATTTCCCGACGAAAAACCCCTGTTCGTAGCGGTTATTCCGGTTCGCATTGGCGACATTAATTATGGAGGACATGTAGGCAACGACTCTATACTATCTATGATACACGAGGCGCGCATGCAGTGGCTGGGTAGCTATGGGTATACCGAGCTGAAGGCGGCTGGTAATGCCCTGATTATGGCCGATGTTATGATTGCATACAAAGGAGAGGCATTTTATGGGGAAACGCTGAATGTGGCTATTTATGTAGAAGAAATAACCAAGGTGAGTTTTGATTTGCTCTACCGGATTTACAACGCATCGGGTACGGTTGCTAAAGAAATAGCCCATGCAAAAACAGGCATGGTTTGCTTTGATTACGAAACCCGTAAAGTAGACGAAATAAAAGAAGCGCTATTGGCAGCGCTTAGCAGATAGATTTACTTTTCGATAGCCTCTATCATCTCTTTACTGTCCGGACTGGTAGATGGGGCAAAGATATCTGTCAATGCACCTTTTTCATTGATAAGGTATTTCTGGAAATTCCACGAAACCTTGCTGTCTTGCAGTTTATTATACTTCTTTTCGGTAAGCCAGCGGTATATAGGCGCCATGTTACGACCCTTTACAGATATTTTGGCCGCCATGGGAAACGATACACCATAGTTTTTTTTGCAGAAAGCTGCGATTTCATTATTTCCCTTGGGCTCTTGAAAAAAGAAATTATTGGCAGGGAAACCTACAACAACCAGTTTTTCCTTGTACTTACTGTACAAATCCTCCAGTATCTGGTATTGGGGGGTGAAACCGCATTTTGAAGCAGTATTGACAATTAAAATCTTCTTTCCTTTAAAAGCCGAAAAATCTATAGTACCGCCATCTAACGCTTCCACTTTATAATCGTATATGGATGCAGGTATTATTGTTTGCGGATTGGGCGTAAAAAAGAAATTGAGGAATAACAACGTACTGATGCTCACAGCTATTAAAATTAATAACACAAAGATACCTGATTTGCGAGTCATGAATATAGAATATGGTAACTGATGTATAGTAAAAGAAAATGCCGCAACTATTTTGGTAGTTGCGGCATATAATAGGTATTGAAATTAGTTTAAACGATCGTGTTGGTTGTAGGTGTCGTGCGTGTTCCACCAGTTTGTTTCGCGCCATGATACAGAGAACGGCATGAAAATAAGCGATACCATAATATTTGAGGTAGAGGTAATTTTGAATGGTCCGTCGGTTATACCAGAGATACTTTTGTTAACATCTATCATGGTAATGTTGCCCATAGTATACAGCAAACGTACTTTCATACACATACCTGCAAAAAAACCACCTTCTACTTTTACAAACGGGCTAAAGCCAAAACTGTACTTTGTATCCACACTTGATACGCCTTCCAGGCTGGTCATATTGAAATTAGGCATAAAACCGCCGCCTAACGAGGTACATAAACCAAGTCTTTTTGATTGTATAGCATCACAGCCAGCTTTGTATTCTATACCTATAGGCAATGCTACCTGTATAGTTGTTGCGCTCAACGATGGAGTTCTAACTTTGTAAGATCCATCTACACTATAAGACTGATTAAGGTCTTTCCATTGATACATATGACCCATGAGCGCGATGTTTGCAGCCCAGCAACTAATATGTCCGGTAGCTTTGAAGGGTAAAGACAAACCGATTGAGCCGCCAAAACCCATACCGGTTGAAGGCCTGGTAATTGTTGTGTCGCCCTTGAAGTAGCCCGATCCATCGTATACCGGAACAACGCCGGCTACTTCTCCTTGTGGCAAAATAAAGGTTCCCGCTATTTCGTAACGTTTAGCATCAGAAAAATAATTGAACAGTGGTTCTACCTGAAACTGGTATTGGGCAAAGCCCGCTGCCGGCAATTTAAGTAGCGCTACAGTTATAAGAATAATGGATTTTTTCAACAAATTCATATCAGGTACCTTTAGGGTTGTAAAAATATAAAAAGACCGTTAAAAAAATACTATTTTATTCACCAGACGGTTTTTTTACACGAACAAAGGATTTTATGGCAATATCAGATCTGTATATTAGCGAAACGGACAATAAAGGGAGGGGTGTTTTTACAAATGCTGCTATAAAAGAAGGTACCGTGGTAGAGACAGCACCGGTGATAGTGATGAGTAGCGCCGACCGTAAACTGCTGGATCAGACTTTATTACATGACTACATTTTTGAATGGCGACCCAACGATGAAGAAATGTGCTGCATGGCGCTGGGGTGGGCGCCTATATACAATCATTCCTACGCATCGAATTGCGAGTATTTTATGAACTACGACGACAATACAATAATGATACAGACAGTGCGCGATATTGAGGCTGGCGAGGAACTAACCATCAATTATAACGGAGACTGGAACAACGAAACAAAAGTATGGTTTGATGCCTGCTGAAAGGCAGCAAAGAGCATAAAATATACCAGCGCTGGACTGCTACAGGCGCGCGGCCAATAAAACTAAAAACAGCATGTATAGGTAGCCGACTACTTATTGGATATCGTTACATAGTTTTCTATTGGTAGTCGCTTGGCAATAGATCGTGCCAGCGTCATTTCATCTGCATACTCCAGTTCGCCGCCAAAAGCTATGCCGCGTGCAATAGTAGTAATCGTTACCGGCAGACCGGCGAGTTGCCGGGCAATGTAGTAAACAGTAGTGTCTCCCTCTATATTAGGACTTAAAGCCATTATAAGTTCGGAAATGTCTTGCTCTTGTACACGCGTCTGCAGCGAACTTATAAATAGCTGTTCAGGGCCTATGCCGTCGAGCGGAGAAATAATGCCGCCTAAAACATGGTATAAACCGCTGAACTGTTGTGTGCTCTCGATAGCGATAACATCGCGTATGTTTTCTACAACGCAAATTTGCCGCTGATTTCTTCCGGGATTGGAGCAAATTGCACAAATATCTTTATCGGAAATGTTGTGACACCGAACACAATACTGTACTTCATGGCGCATACGGCCAATAGCATCCGTAAATTCGTCAACTTCTTTTTCTTGCATGCGCAACAGGTGCAATGCCAGTCTCAATGCTGTTTTCTTTCCAATACCTGGTAAGCGAGATAATTCCTGTACTGCGTCTTCTACTAATTTAGATGAAAATATCATGCTAAGTTGAGCTGATTAATACCAAACAATAATGCGAATAATATATAGTAACGTCTTAGTGAACGTTATGATGCTACAATTCGCCAATGCACAAAGTTCTGATATTTAGTTGGTTTTAAACATTGATAGTAGAAAGCCTTGCAGAAAATTGTATAAAACACGGTTGTAGTGTTTAACATTTTTTTATTGCACAAATGCATTTTTGTATCACTTTTTAATCGTTCTTTGCAGTATGCGTCGGTTTTTGGCTCTAATATTTCTTATCATATTTTCGTTTCAGGTATTACCCCTGAAAGCGATAGGTAAGCTATTGGCCAAAGGACAAACTACCGAAGAGGTTCAAGAAGACGGCGCAGGCATAGATGATTTTGATGGCAAGGTGGTTAAGTTTCAAGAAGAACAAAACTTTGCCAGTCACTCCAACAACAATCTTGCCGCAAGCGTACGCTATTTTAATGAAAAACTTACTGCGTTGATACACATGGCAGAAAAGTTACCATTAGTACACGTCACTAAAATTCCCTCTCCTCCTCCCGATTTCTGTTAGCAATTAAGGCATTTATATGCTTCAATGTTCCATTGTTTGTTATAACAATTTGGACACTCGTGTTGCATATTTTTCTTTTCTGATTCTATTCCTTTGATTTAATTCCATACCGTCGCTCAACTGAGCAGGTTAACTCTATTTTATTGCTAAATTTATGAAATCGATTACGACAAAATATATTAAAAAAGATTTTTTTTCGGGGCTTATAGTATTCTTAATTGCATTGCCACTGTGCCTGGGTATAGCGCAAGCGTGCCATGCTCCGCTATTTTCCGGTATAGTAGCCGGTATAGTAGGCGGTATAGTAGTAGGCTTTTTTAGCTCATCGCACCTGAGCGTTACTGGGCCGGCAGCGGGACTAACCGCAATTGTATTGGTGGCCATAACGGAGCTCAATTCGTTCGAGGTTTTTCTTTGCTCTGTTATACTCGCAGGCGTTATACAGACAGCTTTTGGTTACCTCAAGGCAGGAGCTATAGCTAATTATATACCATCGAGCGTTTTAGAAGGTATGCTTGCCGGTATTGGACTCACCATCATCATCAAACAGTTGCCCGACGCTGTAGGTTTTGCAAAAAACAAAGCGGCTGTAATGGTAGATGCAGAAGACGGTTTTCTTGTAAACACCATAACAACGGCTACCCATCACGTGCAGGGCGGCGCTATTATTATCACGCTTGTTGGTATTTTATTGTTGGTAGTATGGCAAACAAAAGCATTCAAAAAACTACAGTTGTTGCCTGCCGGCTTGCTTGTGGTGGTAGTAGGCACCATGCTTAATGTTATATTCAACAAGATGGCGCCTCAGCTTGGCCTTGATAATACCCATCTGGTGAGCTTGCCCGTAGCAAGTAGTATCGCAGATTTCTTCAAACAATTCACGGCTCCTGATTTGAATGGATTTAAAGTAGCGAAAGTTTGGGAAACAGGCATCGTAATAGCGGTAGTGGCTTCCATAGAAACATTACTGTGCATAGAGGCCACCGATAAGCTCGACCCAATGAAGCGGTATACATCTACAGATCAGGAGCTCAAAGCGCAAGGTATAGGTAACATAGTTAGCGGGTTATTAGGCGGGCTGCCAGTAACATCTGTTATTGTTCGTTCGTCGGCCAATGTAAATGCCGGAGCCAAATCGAAGCTATCGACTATTATACACGGTACTTTACTGCTTATTTGCGCAGCCAGCATACCTGCTATACTAAATATGATACCCAAGGCGGCGCTTGCAGCAATACTCATTTTCACAGGCTACAAGCTATGTAAGCCAACAGTGTTTAAGCATATGTGGAAAGGCGGACTCACACAGTTCATACCTTTTATTGCAACCCTTGTAGGCGTAGTAGCTTTAGATCTTTTGAAAGGCGTAGGTATAGGTCTTGTAATAAGTATTTTTTACCTGCTCAGGCATAATATTCGTTTGCCTTACTACTACCAGCGTAGCACCTACAGCAATGGCGAACTGATAAAGTTAACGCTGGGTCAGGAGGTGTCGTTTTTGAATAAAGCGAGTATTAAAGAAACGCTGGAAAACTTACCAAACCATAGCGTGGTAATTATAGATGCAAGTGAAACGCAATATATTGATTTTGATGTGCTGGATCTGATAAAGGAGTTTTACACTACTCGGGCTAAAGAAAAGCACATAAATATGTCGTTGCTGGGTTTCAAAAGCGACTACGACGTACCTAAGGCGCCAACAGAGCGGGAGGCAATGGCAAAGCTGGTAGATAGAAATGAGATACCGGAGCGATCGTCGGGTAATTATAAAAAATTGCTTAACCAACTAAGAAAAAACAAACTGACGCCCGTAAACCAGATGTAATTATGCCAAATAAGATAGTAGAAGTACAACAACAAGTGGTGTCGCCGGCAGAAGCGCTGCTGCGACTGAAGGAGGGAAATTTCAGGTTTATAAACGATATGACTATAAACCGGGATTTGCTGCACAGAATGAATGAAACGAAGGATGGGCAAACGCCCTTTGCCGCAATTTTGAGTTGCATGGATTCGCGCGTATCCTCTGAATTGATTTTCGATCAGGGATTAGGCGATATATTCAGCATACGCATTGCTGGTAATATAATATCTACAGGAGTGTTAGGAAGTTTGGAGTACGCCACATCGGTAGCCGGTGCAAAGCTGATTCTGGTATTAGGACATACCAACTGCGGCGCTATAAAGGGCGCTTGCGATAATGTGAAGATGGGGCATTTGTCGTCGTTGTTGCAGAAAATACAGCCTGCGATAATTATGGAGCATCAGGTGACAGAGAACAGAACCAGCCAAAACCCGCAGTTTGTATATAATGTAACAAAGCTGAATGTCCAGTTTTCGATGATGGAAATAATGGAGCGTAGTCCGATAATAAAAAGTCTTGTAGATAAAGGCGAGTTGCTAATAGTGCCATCAATTTATGATGTAGCAACAGGTAAAGTTTTGTTTAACGAATTTTAGCGCGCTTTAAAAATATCCTCCCTGATATTTCGTGTGGTTATGTAGGGGAGGCAAGAGGGGAGTAAAATAGGTTTGTTGGCAGCAACAAACTTATTTTCTCCTTTCTTATTTTAATATGTTGCAATAGCGACCGCTTCGTGAGCATATTGAGGAAAGGTATGTTTATTTTAATTTAATGAATGTTTTCTGAGTAGTTTGTGTAAATTTTTATAATTCAGCAGTTTACGGTTGAATATTAACTATAAGTTTCATTGAAGAAGTCCTATTTGTGGTATGGGATTGAATAATTCTCTAAAAATCTTTTAAAAGTTCGCCGCGATTATCTAACTTTGACCTCGGAGAGATGGCAGAGCGGTCGATTGCGGCAGTCTTGAAAACTGTTGACTGTAATAGGTCCGGGGGTTCGAATCCCTCTCTCTCCGCAGAAAAATGAAACCCG
>CAZLPE010000154.1:3735-8046 GCA_964561325.1 uncultured Flavipsychrobacter sp. | reverse complement strand
TAGCTTTCTACAGCTACTTTGGCGCGCTCGCCGGGTTCGCGTACTATTTTCTTTATCACTATCAGGCCATCCATAATTTCCGGCACTTCTATTTCCAGTAGTTTCTCCAAAAACGATGGAGCGGTACGGCTGAGGATGATGATAGGTGAGTTGTTGCGCATTTCTACTTTTCTTACCACTGCGCGCACAGTTTCTCCTTTCTTAAAGAAGTCGGTAGGTATTTGTTCGCTCTTGGGCATTATCAGTTCATTGCCTTCATCGTCGAGCAGTAATATTTCTTTTTTCCAGATCTGGTATACTTCGCCGCCTATAATTTCGCCTATTCTGTCGGCATATTTTTTCAGCAGGTTGTTTTTCTTCAGGTCGCCAATACGAGCCGCAAGCGTTTGTTTGGCGGCAAGAATAGCTCTGCGGCCAAAATTGCGTACGTCTACTTCCTCATATACTTCTTCGCCTACGCTATAGTCGGGTTCAATTTTTATAGCCATAGAAAGTGGTATCTGCAGATTTTCATCTTCAACCATTCCATCTTCCACAATTACCCTTCTGCGAAATATTTCAAGGTCGCCCGTTTGGTCGTTTACGATTACGTCAAAGTTTTCGTCCGTAACATACTTCTTGCGCAGCAACGTTTTAAAAACGTCTTCTAATACCTTCATCAGGGTAGGCCGGTCAATGTTTTCGGCGTCTTTAAACTCCTGAAAGGAGTCAATGAGGTTGATACTTGCCATATGCTCTCTTTTTCGCACCCGTGTTTCCGGGTATGCTTAATTAAAAAATGATTTGAACTACTGTTTTTTTAATATTTGAGTAGGGTATTTCAACAGTCAAAATCGCATCTTTCTGTTTTGCAGGTTTTACTTCCAGCGTTATTTTTTCTTCTGTAGCGTCTGTCATAATGCCGGTTATTTCTTTCCCTTCTGCATTTGTCACCGTTACTGTGCGTCCAATATTTTTTTTGTACTGTCTGAACCACAATAATGGTTCATCTACTCCCGGACTCGATACTTCGAGCGAAAAATCCCCTTCCGGAAACATTTCAGCAAGCTCTATTTGCGCGTACAGTTTACGGTTTATAAATGTACATTTTTCTATAGAAAAACCGCTGTCTGCGTCCATGAAAACCTTGATATTGTTGGTTGGTTTCACTTTTATGCTCACTACAAACATGTCTGTTCCCTCTGTGAGCGGCTCCAGCATTGCGTAGATTTTTTCTGTTATCTCGGTCATAGTTAAAAAACGAGGGGACAACATGTGTCCCCTCTCTCTTTTATAAATCCGACGCAAATATACAACTATTTTCTTTTCTCACAATTTAAATGATGCGCCCGCGGCAATTATATTTTCATTAACGCGCTATAAAACGCATAGTGTTCTATCTTTGTTCTCTATGTTCAAATTCATCATTACCGTTTTAATCATAGGGTTCCTATTTCGCGCATTGGCCAAGTATATATTGCCAATCGTTCGTATAGCTTCTACTGCCGATGAACGCATGCGCCAGATGCAGGAACAAATGAAAGAAATGGAACGAAGATCGGCCGGCAATAACCCCGCAAGATCAAAGCGCACTAAAGAGGGCGACTATATAGATTATGAGGAGGTAAGATAATCTGCTCATCGTTTCATGGCCTTGAAAATATCTTTTTCTATGGTCATCCCTTTATCAAGGTATATCGTTTTTATGCCCAGTTCGTTGGCGCCGGCTATGTGTTGCGGACTGTCGTCTATAAATAATGTTTGTTCGGCTTTGAGGCCGTTGTCGTCCAACACTCGTTCAAAAATAGCGCGCATCGGTTTTCTCAAACCAACTCTGTGCGACAGGTATACCTTGTCAAAAAATACGCCTATGTTGGGCATTCCGTGGCTTTGCATCAGTATTCTGTTAAACTCCTCCTCATGTATTTCGTTGGTATTGCTCAGCAGCAGCAGGTCGTAATACAGGCGCAGTTGTTGTAGCAGTTGCAGGCGGCGTACGGGGAAATCGAGTAGCATGGCGTTCCATGCGTTAACAATTTGCGCCTCTGTTAGCGTTGTCGGCGCAGCTTTTTGCAACGCCTGTATAAATTCATCCCGATCTATTTGTCCGGTTTCCCATTTGTCGAACAATGAAGATTGCGATAGCTGGGAGTATAACTGCGGAAAATTGGTAATGCCGGCGGCTATAAATGCCTGCTCGGTAAGCGAATAGTCTATGTTGAGCAATACGCCGCCGAGGTCGAAAATGATATGTCTGATGCCTTCTATCATGGCGCGAAATTAGGTTATTGACGCTGAAATACGCTCTGGCGCACAATAGGGATGCTTTATAAACAAGAAAACGCACCCGGGTTGCGGGTGCGTTTTACATAAGTATGGGTAAGGCGTATTAAGAAGCTAGTATTTTCTGTATTTTTTTGTCGTAAGCGTTCTTGGGCGCTGCGCCTACTTGCTTATCCACAACTTTGCCGTCTTTTATAAACAGCACGCAGGGTATGCTGGTAATACCGTACTTAACCGACACTTCTGGGTTGTCGTCTATGTTCATTTTTCCAACGTTTACCTTGCCGTCATATTCTTTAGCCAGCGCTTCGATAGTTGGGCCTAATGCCAGACATGGACCGCACCAGGGAGCCCAGAAATCTACGATGGATAACTTGTCTGCGTTAATGACTTCTGCGTCGAAATTTGAATCAGTGTATACTGCTGCCATTGTTATTTGTTTATTATGGTTTTTTAAAAACGAACAACAAAGTTAAGCTAATAATGGTTGTTGGCGGAATAGAATCGGGATATACCGCCATAATCTATCCACATATAGCTAACACGAAGCGGGTAAACGGCAAAATAGTGCGTTAGGTATTGCGCTCTATTCTTCGTGTTATATGTATTTGGCTTTGTGGTCATTTGCGGCGCCTGATTGGTAAATTATTAACGCTTGTGAAACAAGAGTATGTACATTTGATTGACTGTTGTACAGTTATTGCGATAAAAGAAAAATAATTGGCGGCTATGCATGATGTAGGGCTTAGGGGTATGTGTATCAGAATGATGTGTCTGCTGTGCGCAGGCATTTTATTCACCTCGGTAGGCTGCAAAAAGAAGCAAATTAGTTTTAGCGATCCGGCCCTCGATACATTGATCAAAAAAGGCGACCGTTTGTACACAAGCGGCAAGAAAAAGGAAGCGCTGAGGTATGTAGATTCGGCGCTGGCGCCGTACAGGAAGAATAATCTGCTGGCGCTATACAAGTCGGTGAAGTTTATAGGCGACTACCACTATTACGAACACAACGACGATTCTTTTTTGTATTACTCAGACAGCCTGTTGTATATAATGGAAAAGCTGAAACTGGGTGAGCAAATGCGCATAGAATATGTGCGGTTGCTCAACAATTACGGCGACTACTACTATACGCAACAAGATCTGCAAAAGGCGTTTAGTTTTTATACGCGCAGCAGGGTAGCCAACTTCGAAAATCACGATCCGGCCATCACCGCCGATCAAGACCACCACTTGGGTATACTGTCTTACAAACAAGAGAAATACCGCGCAGCGTTAGCTTTTTTTAAAGAAGCTTTCAAAGAGTCGGAAAACTGCCACAAAGGCGTGCATACTTTTGCCCGGCAACAGGAATTGTACAACGATATAGCGCTATGCTATACGCGCATCAACGAACTGGACAGCGCTGCGCTGTACTACGATAAGGCATTACATCTGCTGGCTAACCCCAGCCCTCAAATGGGCGATTCTGTGAGCGGCTTTATAGAGGTGGCCAGGGGAGTAGTACTGGGCAACCTTGCCAAGGTGTATTTAGGCCAAGCTAAATACGATACTGCAAAAGCATTGCTTACGCAAAGTATAGTCATCAATAGCCGACCGGGATACGAGAATCGCGATGCAATGCTTACCCGTCTTGAGTACATCTCTCTCTATTTTAAGCTGAAAGAGCTGACCGAAGTGAAGAAACACCTGGATACGCTGGATGCAGAACTGAACAGAACGCCCGACCAGGCGATTAAAATGCGGCAACTGTACCAATTGTTCAGGTATCACTCGGCTATGGGCAACCATGTGCTTGCCGACGAATATGTGAATAAATATTTTGTTGCGAAAGATTCGGTAGACCGTAACGAGCAGAAGTTTAAAGAGAGCGATTTTGCAGGCCTCATCAATTCGCTCGAAACGCAATACGATCTGCAATTGCTTACCAAAGACAATCAGGTAAAGCGATTGTCGCTGGGCGTTACAATAGGGTTTTCTGTGCTTGCGCTCATCATCTTGTACATGATATTTGGCAACTACAAGCGGAGCCGTAAGAACGTACAGGAG
>CAZLPE010000154.1:0-3635 GCA_964561325.1 uncultured Flavipsychrobacter sp. | reverse complement strand
GATAAGACAGCCGTAAAGGAGCTGACCGACCTAAATGAACTTGTAGCCAATGCAACGGCCATGCTGGGGTTTATGGCAGACAAGAAGATGCAGAAAATACGGACTGTGCCGGCGGCTAACCCCGTGATGGTATATGTAGAAAAAGAGAAAATAGAGCGGATAGTGAGTAACCTGACAACTAATGCCCTCAAGTTTAGCAAGTATAACGATGTGGTGGAAGTGACTGTGGGCGCCGAGCGCGACAAAGCAACAATAACCGTGAGGGATACAGGTATAGGCATACCCGACGATATAAAGGAGGCTATTTTTGAACCATTTACCCAAGCTAAACGCAGGGGGACGGCAGGTGAAAAACCTTACGGCCTTGGGCTATCTATATGCAAGCAAATTGTGGAGCAGAACAACGGACGGATGTGGCTGGAAAGCGAGGTGGGCAGGGGAAGCGTCTTTTTTGTGGAACTGCCGATATATAATAGCCAAAATGTTGAAAATGACGGAAAATAGTTTTAATTTTCAAACCTTACAGGCAGGCAATGCGCTAAGCGCGGCTGTGTGAATGGCTGCTGCCAGATGGCAGGGATGCCAAAAAATAGTAACCGATAAACGAATATCAGCATGGACGCTACTACGAGGTTTATAATAATAGACGACGATGTTTTTAACAACACTATTTGTACCGTAACCATAACCAAAACGGTGAACGATGCTGCAATAAAAACATTTCTGGATCCGCGCGAGGGTTTTAGCTACATAGCATCAGAGTACGCAAAGCCCAATGAAGAAGGCAATGCGATCTTGTTTCTGGATATAAATATGCCGCTTATGAATGGCTGGCAATTTTTAGATCAATTTGCCGCTCTTGACGAGTCAGTTAAAGAAAGGGTCAAGATATATATACTATCGTCTTCGGTAGATAAGCGGGATATACAGAGGGCAAAGGAGAATAAGCATGTAAAGCACTATCTGGTGAAGCCGCTGACAAAAGAAACGATACGGCTGGTGATATACGCGCAAAACAAGGCGCTCAAAAAGTAGTAGTTTTGCAGAGTTTTGGTGGAAAATTTTGGATTTTAATAAAAAATAACAGGTAAGTTTGATAGCTAAATAGTAGCTTCGCAAAACTGTTGTGAAATTTGCATTAATTTTCCGTTTTTAGGCAAAAAACGGGCAGTAGAACAAGGAAAAAAGTCGGTCAATAGATTTATTCTGAAAGGTGATTTTAGTTTTATAAGTGTTACAATAAACGCACAAATAGTTGATAATCAGTGTTTTGTGTGTTTGTTGCAGTAGTTGGGGCAAATGGGTTCAAACTATCTGACTAAAATATTTTCGGCTGGGCAAAATATTCCTTTACCGTTATGCTAAAAAGTATATTTTTGCAGCATAAAAATTTAAACGCATTATCTATGTCTGAAATTGCAAATCGCGTTAAGAAAATTATCGTGGACAAATTGGGTGTTGACGAATCAGAAGTTACTCCTGAAGCGAGTTTTACAAACGACCTGGGCGCTGACTCATTAGACACCGTAGAACTGATCATGGAATTCGAAAAAGAATTCAATATCTCAATTCCCGACGAACAAGCTGAAACCATCACTACCGTGGGTCAGGCTGTTTCTTACCTGGAAGAACACGTAAAGTAATTTAGTAAACAATTACAGTAACTGAAAATCGTTCGATGAACTTAGCGTTAAAACGAGTTGTCGTTACGGGCCTCGGCGCCCTAACGCCATTAGGCAATAGCATACCCGCATATTGGGATGGGTTGGTCAATGGAGTATCGGGCGCCGATTTCATTAAGCAATTTGATGTAACAAAGTTCAAAACGAAATTCGCCTGCGAGCTGAAAGACTTCAATCCTGAAGATTTCTTTGAGCGTAAAGAAGCGCGCAAGCTCGACCGTTTTTCTCAAATTGCTCTTGTTGCAGCAGATGAAGCTGTCCGTTCGGCCCGGCTTACAGAAGAAGGTATCAACCAAGACAGAGTAGGCGTAATATGGGGTTCGGGAATAGGCGGTATGATTACCTTCATTGAAGAAATGAAAAACTTCAATTCGGGCGATGGTACTCCTCGTTTCAATCCGTTCTTCATACCCAAACTGATTCTGGATATTGCGTCCGGACATATTTCTATGAAGTATGGCTTCCGTGGGCCCAATTTTTCTACAGTAAGCGCATGCGCTTCGTCTACAAACGCTATTATCGATGCGCTCACCTACATTCGTATAGGTAAGGCCGATGCTATAGTGTGCGGAGGATCGGAGGCTGTGGTAACTGAGGCGGGTATAGGCGGTTTTAACGCTATGAAAGCCCTCAGCGAGCGCAACAACGACCCGTCAACAGCCAGCAGGCCATTTGATCTGCACAGAGAAGGCTTTGTGTTGGGCGAAGGAGCGGGCGCGCTGGTGCTGGAAGAGTACGAACATGCCAAACGCAGGGGCGCAACCATCATTGCAGAAGTAGCAGGCGGAGGCCTTAGCGCCGACGCTTATCACCTTACTGCTCCGCATCCGCAGGGCTTGGGCGCCTTCAATGTAATGAAAAATGCATTGGAAGATGCAGGGCTGAAGCCGGAAGACATTGACTACATTAATGTGCACGGCACCTCTACGCCGCTGGGCGATATTAGCGAGATTACCGCTATACAGCGTGTGTTTGGCGACCACGCCTATAATGTAAATATCAGCTCTACAAAGTCTATGACCGGGCACCTTCTGGGCGCTGCCGGAGCTATAGAGGCCATAGCAAGTATACTTGCTACGGTGCATGATATGATACCGCCTACCATTAATCACTTTACCGATGATCCGGCGTTCGACCCAAGACTCAATTTTACCTTTCACAAGGCGCAGAAGCGCATAGTGAACGTAGCCTTGAGCAATACCTTTGGTTTTGGCGGTCACAATGCTTCGGTTATCTTTAAAAAACCATCCGATTAATTTTGCGGCGCTTAATCAATCGCATCTTTAAAAAAAACAAACCTCATGAGCAGCTTTCGCTGCAATTAGAACATTTGCTTGGGTTTACGCCCAAGCATATTTCTTATTACCAACTGGCGCTGATGCACCGGTCGAAACCCGAAGACGCAACCAACAGTAATGAGCGTTTAGAGTTTTTGGGCGATGCAATCCTCGGCGCCATTATAGCCGAATATCTGTTTAAAAAATATCCGTACCAGCCGGAAGGATACCTCACCGAACTGCGCTCGCGCATAGTGCGGCGCGAAACCATGAACAATGTGGCGCTCCGCATGGGGCTGAATAAGCTGGTGCAATACAACCAGAACGACAGAGGCTTGAGCCGTAGCCACATTTTTGGCAATGCGCTCGAAGCGCTGATAGGCGCAGTATACCTTGATCAGGGCTTTATAAAAACACGCAAGTTCATCCTCAACCAAATGATACGGTCGTACATAGATCTGGATGCTATGGAGAGTACTGATACCAACTACAAAAACCAGCTGCTCAGCTGGGCGCAACGCAATAATTACACCCTTGAGTTTGAGACTATAGACGAAAAGATGGACTCGACCCGTAAAATGTTTACGGTAGGCATTATGCTCAATGGCGAACTCTATGCCAGCGGCACGGGCTTCAACAAAAAGGAAGCCGGCCAGGTAGCTGCGCAAAAGGCGCT
>CAZLPE010000153.1:0-8123 GCA_964561325.1 uncultured Flavipsychrobacter sp. | reverse complement strand
GGCTTCACCTCCGGCTATTCAAAATTTTAGCCCATTCGGGCTAAGTACAAATTACAATAAAATAGAGTAACGAACAGTCGGTAATAGTCTGCCTTATTATAGGAGCTTAAAGGGTATAAAACCACAATGGCCGCCTGTTAGGGCAGCCATTGCAGCAGTGGGTTTATGAAGCTATCTCAAAACTTTTAGTGCATAATGCTCAGCTTGATGTGCGTAGCCGATTCGCCATCGGTTATTTTCAGGAAGTAAACGCCGTTGGCCAGTGTGGCTGTATTGAGCTCCACAGTGTGCTTACCGGCTTTAAGGGTTTGCTCGGTAGCGGGCAGTACTTCTTTGCCTTGCATATCTATTACGCTGATGCTTATCTGCGCTTCGTTGTTCAGGCTCAGCGCTATGCTTGCGCTTGCGCCGGCGGGGTTGGGGTACACATTGAAGGCTGTGTTGCCGCTAAGCGTAGTAACGCCCGCCGCCGATATACCGTTGCCTTGCAGCGCAAAATCGTAGATGCTTTCGTCGGCATCGTTGTTTACTATAGAGAGCGTAGCTGTGCGGTAACCTGCGCCGGTTGGTAAAAACTGCACATCGAACGACTGATAGCCGGCTGCTGGTATGCTGATAGGGAATGCAGGCGCGCCATATAGCGAAAACTCGCTGGCGTTGGCGCCCGTAAAGCCTATACCCGATATGGTAAGTATGCCTGTGCCATCGTTGTATATCATATAGTTTTTATTGCGGGTAGCGCCAGTGTTTACTGCGCCATAGTCGGTATTGTTGGCAGCGCCGGGGGTAATATCGCCATCGTATATAACGTTGCCATTACCTTTCAGCGTTATTTCTGGCGCGCCCGATCCTGCGCCTTTCACAGAGAAATCGAAGGTGGCTTCGTCTATGTCGTTGCTGCGAATGTTGAGCGTAGCATTTCTGTCGCCTACAGCCGATGGGGCAAACTGCACCGTGAGCGCATAGCTGCCCAGGCCGTTTATCGTCATCGGGAAGGTAGGGCCGCCCACTATGGTAAAGTCGCCCGCATTGGCGCCCGTAAAGTTGATGCCGCTAAGCGTCAGGTGGCCTTGCGCAGTGTTTTGAATGATAAACATTTTGGTAACGTTGGCGCCCAGAGGCAGCGTGCCAAAGTCGGTATTGTTGGCAATGCCGGGCGTAAGGTCGCCGTCTACAATGTTTATAGCGTTGCCTTGCACATTGATCTCTGCGCTGTCTATGCTGGCGCCGGTAAGGGCGTAGTCGTAGTTGCCCTCGTTAGCGTCGTTGCTCACTATGTTTATAGTGGCATTGCGGGCGCCGCCGGCCAGCGGCGCAAAGCGTACCGTAATGGTTTGGGTAGCGCCTGTGCTGAGCGAGAAGGGGAATGTAGGAGGCGTAACCAGCGTAAACTCGGCTGCATTAGCGCCTGTAAAGTTGATGCCGGTTACGGTCAGGGCGCCTGCGCCGGTATTTTCTATTACATAGGTTTTGGTTTGGCCGGCGCCTACATATACTGTGCCGTAGTTAGTGCTGTCGGCGGCTGTCGGCGTGTTGTCGCCATCGGTAATGCTTATGCCGTTGCCTTTTACATTTACCTCAGGGGCTGCATTGTAGGTAGCAGGGTTGAAGAACGACAGAAACTGACCGCCCTCTACCACCTCGCCGCTTATGCCATAGTGCGCCTGATCTACAATCAGGAAGTTGCCGGGGCCCAGTATGTTTTCTACATCTATTATGCCCGATGCTTCTTCGTCTTGGGTCAGATAGTTGGCGCCGCCCGCTACAAAGCGCGTAGTGTCGTGGCCGCCCACCTGCACCAGCGAGTCGGTAGCTATAGTGTACTGCCATACCTTGCCTACATGCGCATTATTGCCTACGTCTTCTACCATCAGCACATGTCCGTAATTGTCTAAGGTTATATTGTCCAGCATTTTCTGTCCTTCTGTGCCATCCAGCACAGCAGTGATAGCGCCGCCCAGCGCGGGGTTGGCTGCGTTGGTAAAGCGTAGTCTCCACAAGCGGCTTGGGCTTGCAAAGGCATTGGTAGTAGCAAAGTAGAAGTCGTTGGGGTTTTTGGGGTCCCACGCGCCGTCTTCGGGACGCAAGAAGTTGGTAACGCCTGCTGCATTGCTGGCTGTGTTCAGCTCGGCGCCGGTCATATTGGTTACCCTGCCCAGGTCTGCGAGTGTGAAGGCTGTGCCCGGAGCCGGTATGCTGCCGCTTGTTTCGGCAGTAAGGCCGGCAACGGCTATGCCAAATAACTTACCATTGGTAAGCCCCGCTTTTTCTATATCGTTGCCTGTAGCCGACTTAGCGCCAACATATACATATAGCTGTCCGGGCGTTGCGTCGTCGGTGCCTATTACCACCGTGGTATCGCTGGCTATAGGATTGGCGAGAGCGTTTTCCCATGAGAATTTGCCCAGAGCGGGCAGCTCGTACGATGTGCCTGCTGCCGGTCCGGTAACGATGTGCGCAAATGCGCGACCTTCGGCGCCGGCCTCTTCGCCGTTCATAAATATGCGGTTTGCGGTGCCTTTGCCTGTGGCTGCATTGTAAAACGCGGTTACCTCGGGCATATCGGCAGAGCAGAAACGATTGATAGCTGCGGCTGTGCCGGGGAACGATGAATTGTAGGTGATGTAGCTGGATGTGAGCGGGTTCCAGATATTGATATTGCGAATGAGATCGCTGCCGCTGACAACGGAAAGATCAGATTTATTAACCACCCACTTAGACACAAAAGCGCCCACAGAGCCATGCGCCCTTACCGCGCCGGCGGTATTGCCAAACTCGTGGTTCATAACTACAGTAAATGTACCATCGTTGTTATCGAACGCGCCGAGACCATCGGGCGTGCCGCACATCTTGTAGCCGCCCACAGTTTCGGAGGCGGTAAGTATAGAGGTGAAGCGGGCGCCGGGCTGCGCAGGTACCAGGTACGGAGTGCGCGCAGTGCTTGGCCCCGTAAGCCCCATAGACAATGTGATGGGCGCCGGCGTAAAGTTGGTCAGTTTGTTGGCGCCGCTCAGTCCGTATTTCACTACATGGCTCAGGGTGGTGGTGGCGGTAGCTACGCCGTTTTCGGCCGGCGACACCTGACCATAGTCGTTGTCGTTGCAAATAAACAGCGTACTATCGTTCAGTATGGCCAAGCCCTCTGCTTTTTCCAGCGTAGCATCCCAGCCATTGGCCAGCAGATCCATAAACAGGCTTTTGCGCACGGGTACTATACTGTTGGCAGCAAGACCGGCAGAGTCTACCAGGGCCTCGAGCGTAACGCCGCTATACAAACCCGATGTAACAGGAGTAGCGCCGGCGATGTTTATTTTGTATATTTTCTTGATGTCGGTAGTACCTCTCAGGGCCGCTTCCAGCACCAGAAAAGTAGTATCGTTTATAGCGGCCATATCGCCAAACTTCCAGTCTTTCAGGCGGATCTGGTTGGGGCCGCTGCTGCCTATCACGCCATCGTTGAGGTAGGCAAACATACGCGTAGCGTCGGTAGCGGGGTTGATCTCGAGCAGGCGGTGGATGCGCGTGCTTTCGCCAATGCTGGTAGTAGGAAACAAAACAGGGCTTTGAATAATAGCATATACCTTACCATTTGGCGCGATGCTGATACCCTCAAAGCCGCGGTTGTTTTTGCGGTATTTGAACACCGTATCTATGGCTACATCTATAGCCTCAGCGCCCGGCATGCCAGCATAGGGCGAGTATCTTTTCAATACCACGCCATTCTGATTGAGCTTCCATACGGTAGGGCCGCCTTCTTCGCACAGCCAGAAGTTGCCGTCGCGGTCTACGGCTATACCTTCGGCATCTATACCCCAAACATCCTTGGCCGCAATTTTTGCGCTGAAGTTTGCGCAGTCTTGCACTGTATCGGTAGAGGCCTGTTCGGTTATTTTGCTGCCAAAACCCGTTGGGTTGATGATGCCTGTGGCATTAGCGCCGCCCGGGCGTTTCATAGTAATGGTTTGCAGTATCTGCACCGAGTCGCCGTTTACGCGTATGCGGTGTATTTTGGGCGCATAGTTGGGGAAAGCATATATTTTGTCGTAGGTAGGGCGGCAGGCCGATGGGTTGGCATTAGCGGCGTCAATATTCACGCCTCTGTCAGACACTACCCAAAATTCCTTGCCATTGGTGTTGGGCACAGGATACATACCAGAGAAACCCGCCTCGCGGAAGTTGATACCCTGAAATGTGCCAATAGCCGGCGAATTGTAGTTTTTGTAATCCTGCAGCAGTCTTATCTGCGCCATGCTCGTAGTGGCCGGCAATACCATGCCGCCCAGGCATACGAGCGCTTTAATAAAATTCTTCTTCATGTGCGTAAGTAATTTGGGTGCAAACTACCTACGCAGTATTACCGCGCCGTGAAGCGGCAATTACGGAATTGTTAGGGAAAGATTACGGGGTTGTGAATCATCGTTCAATTGCAATTTTTTTCATAACAAGCTCTTTGTCGGTTTGTATGCGCAGTATATAAAACCCATTTGGCAAATCATTGGTTGCTATACTCATCACCGACGGGCTTAACTGTGTGCTGCTTGTGGCTAATTGCCGGCCTTGCATATCGACAATTTGTATGTTTTTTATGCTGCTTATATTGTTGGTTAGCGAAAAGAATAGGGTTTCACTGACGGGAATAGGGTAAATAGCGAGGTCGCGTAGCGATTGCGCAGTAGGTTTAGCTATTATCTCTACCTGGCGCTCATTCATCAGCGTAAGTTGTTCGTTGCGTTTGAGGTTCAACTGTAACTTTTGTTGCCCGGGTGTAAACGAAAACGTATCGAGCAATATTGTTTTACTACTGTTTTCCTCCCACTTTGCCGCTCCTATGGTTTTGTTTTCTATCATTAGCTGTACAGTAGCAGGCGCAAATTGTGCTATCGATGAAAAACGCACATCAGCAGTGTACTTATCGCCATTCACAAGGCTAATGACCTCATTGTTTGCAGTATCTTTTATACGCACTATTTGGCAATTTATGCTGTTATAGGATATGGTATCATCCACATAAATACCGTGCGTGTCTGTATGTATATTGCCGGTGCAGCAGTAAGACGATATAGACAGGGTATGATTGCCCCTTGCAATATTATGGGGCGTTATGGGTAGAAAAACAGGTTCGAACGGATTGAATGGGCAAAATGTGTTGGCAACCGTGTCTGAGTCTATACGTATCGTTATATCTAAACCACAATAATCGGTAGACTTCAAGTATACTTTGTAGGGTGTGTTATTATATATTTTACGTACATCGCTGCTATCGGCATTATATATTTTATCTAAATAGGCGTATTCATATATGCAACCACCAGCCGGCGAAACTGTTTGTGCTTTAGCCCAATGAGTGGCGCCCAATATTGCAACACTAAGTAGCAGGAAAAAATGGTTTCTTTTCATATTGCTATGTTATTGTATTGGGTATAGCAATAGCTTGCTATGCGTAGATACATATATGTTACAACGCAATTATTGTAGTAAAGTTGCATCTACAATAATTGCGTTGTAAAATAAAATCCATGAATATTATATAATAGTCATTGCGCCCTACCACTTCACCCACTTCTCCACCTTAGCTCCGGCTGCGCCTTTTAGGGTAATGGTATATACGCCTGCTGGCAACCCTTTCACATCAATGTTAGTAGCGGGGGTGTTTATTGTGTTGGCTATTATTTCTTGGCCCATGGCATTGTGTAGGGTATATGCGGAGTATGCTGCCGGAGTAGTGGCTATGGTAATGCTGTTGGTACCGGGATTGGGGTAGATGGAGGCAGGCGGGGTTTTAGTATTATGAACCGCAAGTGTGCTGGTAGCGCCAATAATATCTTCCACGGTATTGGTTATCACTACCGGATTGTAATCGAAATAAATACCTGCTCTGTTGTATATAGTTGTGCCGGGCGGAAGACCTATTTTGGCTTTTATGTTAAAAAATAAAAGCCCTGTACATTCGTTGTGGTGCGAACTGTCGAGAAGATTTATATGAGGAAAATCGAACTTTAGGATATTGCGACCACCAACGCGCAATTTTGAAACATACATTTCATGGCTACTTGCCACCATTTTAAAAGTCGAAAAATCGATATTGTCCGATAGTGTATCTAAAATAGAAATGTTGAAGGCAGTATCATTACCAGTATTTTCAAAGCCAATGGTGTAGTTCAATTCTGTACCTGCTGAAATAATTCCGGCAGGCATTACATCAATATAGTTAGGGTCGAATCCTGCCTTTACGGTATCCACTCTTTCGTTAATATTATCTGCCCTATTCCAATCGCCGCTTATTGGGTCTGCTATATACGTTGAGTTTACTGTGTCGCCAGGCATGTAAGTCATCAAAAGCGCATCTGCGCGCAAATTAATTTGTACTGGAGCCCGGTCATTTGATGAAATAGATCCAATGTCCCAAATTACATTGCCACCTGAACTACTGGTAGTAGGTAAATTGGAGTTTGAAAAAGTGTATTTCGTACTCAAAGTCATACTCGTAGTTGCCAACTCAGGTAAGCAAAAGCTATTGCCTATCAAAATATGACCAAGAAAAATATGAGAGCCAGCCCTAAAAGAAGTATTGACATGGAAGTCGTGATCAGACCCGACGATACAGGAAAGTCCAAAAGATTTCGATCTTCCTAAATATGTTGATGATTGGAATGTATCGGTTATGATACCGGATGATGGGCATGAAGGAAAATAGCCGGTTGGTAATGATAATATTTTAAATTGATAAACATCTCCCGGGCGTCCATAGGCTGTATAATAGAAGCCGCTTGTACACGATATGGTATCAATGGGAACGCCATTGGAGTCTACCTCTGTTAACGAAGGATTATATAGATAATGTTCAGAATTGTCTTTATTGCAGTCTAAATTGTCATCGTTAAAAAATTTGATCGGAAAAATATTGCATGGCATATAATTCCATGCGTATAAAAACGAGTCTACGGCTAATGATCCTTGGTACAAAATGTGTTTTATTGAATAAGTTCCAGCATATGCATAGGAATGATCGACATATGCATAACCTCCTGTAATTCGGGGAAGAATAGGAGCAACATTATAAGATCCATCTCCAAAGTAGCTTTTAATAGTCATGCCGGGATTGTAGTTTTTAGTACAAATGGTATAATTTGATCTCGAACAGTAGTTGGTAGTCTGAACAACAAAACTATCTGCAATTGAAGGTTCCCCTGCTATCAATGCGGCGCTATCCAAACTTGCGGAGTCATTAAAAATATAAGTGTAGGAAAAAATTGTGCTACCACCAGGAGCAATGGTTCCGAGATTGAAAATAAGACCCAAACTCATATCAGTATAGGTATGAACACCAACCGGATAGCTACCGGAGTATATTGTTGCCAAGTCTGTAGTAATTGGTATTCGGGTGGTGGAATAACTAAGAGCTTTAGCTCGTGCATCACAGGTACCTAAACCAAAATAGGCATGTGTTGGTCCAATAGCCCTTGATGAGACTAAAACCCTGTGAAGCGAATCATCCTGATAGGTAACCCAGTTTTCGGTGAGATACGACCCTCCAGGCCAAGTTACGTCTATATCAGGGTCGCAAGTTCGTAGGTAATAAATATCATTAACTGACGTAGTTCCGGTATTCTTCATTTTTGTTGTAACTACTACCCACGAAGCATTTGTATCGACTCTTGTCTCCATGTTTATTTCCAGTTGTCCGCCAGCTGCTGTGCCTGTCCATTTTGCTGCTGCAAAACCAGAACCACCCAGATAGCTTGTAATTGAACCGGTCAATGTACCCCTGTCATGAACGTACGTGCCCCAACAATTTTGAAATGCTTGTGACCGCCCCCCGTTACATTGCAGTTCCCATCCTTCTAACGATACCCCAGGGTAGGTATAATCGCCCATATAGTTCGGTGTGCCAGTAGTCCAGCCGTCATGTCCAAAATCATAAACTTCTGCTAACTGAGTATCCCCGGTTGTGCCTGGGTGTGGATGATAACCCACCGGCGCTGCGCTGCACACACCAAATGAACCGTTGGGGCACATGCCTATTTCCAGCCACCGGCCTTTCAAGAAAGCGTTACCGCCAACTAATTGTCCGTATGTTGTAAAGTATTGAGTAACAATAAATAGCGTTAATAAGAACGTAGCTT
>CAZLPE010000152.1:0-8200 GCA_964561325.1 uncultured Flavipsychrobacter sp. | reverse complement strand
AAAAACGACCAAAACAAAACGACACCCTTACTCGGGCAAATGAAAATGAAGAATAATGGTGATGGGGTTCGGCTTGCACACACTAAGTCAAAATACAATTTCCGAATAACCCCTCGCCACTACCCATAGTAGCTATGGCCCTACATCCTGACCAAAAAATTCGGCTCCGGCATCTCCTTTATACGTTATTACAGCGCTATCGCCTACTATTGTTGTGGGGGCGGCTATGCACTTGCCCGTTATCGTGGTAGCGCTGTAGTTGTGCAGCCTCAGGCGGGCTTCATTTATTTTGTTGGCGCTGGTAATGTACAGTTGAGGCGCGCTGCCGCTGCTGGCGCCTGCCAGGGCCGTAAAGCGGTTTATGCGGTTGCTGTCTATTACTACATAGCTCGCATTATCTGCTACCAGGTTCAGGCTATCCAGCGTAAAGCCAAATACCGTGTTTTTGTGGTAAAAACTGTTTATGGCCCGTTGCTCAATCGAGGTATCGTTGTCTACTATAGCCATACTATTGTAGCTCAGCCGGGTAAGCGACGGGCAACTGATATATACTGCATAACTATTGTGGTACACATCTTCGCGGTCTTTGCTGTTGTACACTACGTCTATTTGCAGGCGGTTACCTTTTTGCGTTATGCGAATGGCGTTGCTGTCGCTGTTGGCCACCATCACGCTATAGGGTCCCCTGGTCAGCTTTACATTGGCTATGTTGGCGCCGTTTACGGCTATTTCATCAAAATTTGCCATGTTAAGGCGGGTATATTCGCCATAGGGATCGAGGTATCGCCGGGTCTTAAACATGCTCTGCAACCTGAAGTCGTGCACCACCAGCGCCGCAATAACCAACAATATGCCTGCCGTCAGTATTTTATTGCTTGTTTTCATTAATATCGTTTTTGGGCAGTTTTACTTGCCGTTTTTGTAAATAATGTATTGTTTTTCTATCTCGTCTATACCTATATCCAGCAGCTGCATAGTGCGGAACAGCTCGGGTAGTTCTTGCTGTAAAAACCGCTGTTTGCGATAGGATTTTACTTGTGCCGCGCCATTGGCCGCCACAAAAAAGCCCAATCCCCGCTTGTTGTATATCTGTTGCTGGTTTTGCAAAAACTCGTAGGCCCGCATTACTGTGTTGGGGTTTACCTGTAGCTCTACGGCAAGCTCTCTTACCGATGGTATTTTTTGCTCGGCTGCCCATTTGCCCGTCAGTATATTGTCGCTTACGTGCGCTGCTATTTGCAGGTATATCGCTTCATGCTCTCTAAATTCCATATTGCCCCTCCTATACTTGTTTTTCTTTTAATCTGTAATATGCAGCCAGCCAAAACAATAATATCAGTGTACAACCCAATAGCGCTGCCTGCGACAAATTGCCATGATTCAGTTGCACATACCTCATGTTTCCGGCATCCATAAACCTTACGCCGCCAAATAACTCAACGGATGTCATTCTCTTGCCTATTAACGCAGTGAGCAAAAAATGATTGATCGTTGCCAAAACCAACAAGAATGTAAGTGCAACAAATCCGGTTTTTATAAAGTGAAGCTTTCGGAAGAAAATAGCTCCCCATAAAGCTACAGAATGCCCGATGGCATAAATGAATACGATATATTTAAGGTCTTTACGACTGAATACATCAACCAGAATTGCTTTGTGCCCATGAAAGTTTCCAGTATTAACCATAGGAGCCATAACCAGATAAAACAAGGCTACAAATGCCAATTGGAAAAACACAAACGAAAAAATCCACTTTGTAATAAACTTTTCGAAATGCGATGCAGGCAGCATTAAAATGGCAGTTGTACTTTTCTTTTCACCAATTTCTCTGAATATAGAACTGGTAAACAAAATGCCTGTACCCAGGTAGAAGATGCAAAAAATAACGTACTGCATATCGGTTTCCATAGGCTTTTCTAACAGTGCATTACTAACACCTACCCACAGCGCTATTGCGCCCGCCAGCAACGCCATGGCCATCAGGTATCCTTTATAGTGTTCTGCAAGCTCTTTGCGCATCAATGCGCCAAAACGCGACAAGCTAAATATATCGTTCATTATAGTGTGTTTTTTAGGTGGCTTAATAATGCAGGACTGCCGCCGGTTGCGGCATTAAATAGCAGTTCGAGGTCTACCTTGCTGTAGTGTCCGTCGGTGTTTTTCAGTATAGCGTTTTTGCCGCGCATAGATTCCTCTTCATATAGCGTCGGCAGGCCGGTAGTGTCGGCATAGGAGCCAAAAACCGCTCGTTCGCTTATTTCGTCTATACTCAGGTTGAGCGCTATGTCGCGGTTATTGAGTATTACTACCGCATCTATAAGACTATCCAGATCGCGCACCTGATGGGTAGATATTACTATACACCGGTCGTCGGTAAGGGCCGAGGCGATCAACTTTCTGAACTGCACCTTAGAGGGTATGTCCAGCCCGTTGGTAGGTTCGTCCATTATAAGCAGACTTGTGTTGGCGGCCAACCCAAATGCTATCATTGCTTTTTTCTGTTGTCCAAACGACAACTTATCCAGCGCAGCCGACGGGTCTACATCCAGCGCTTGCAAATAGCCCGTAAACAGCTCTTTGCTAAACCGAGGGTAGAAGAAGCCGGTATGTTTCACAAAATCATCAATAGTTACCGACGGCACAAACAACTCCTCCGGAAGAAAATACAGGTCTTGCAATACGCTCACCGGCCTACCCGACACATTGCGTCCGCCTACCCTGCATTCGCCCGCCTCGGGAAATGCAAGCCCAACCATGTTTTTGAGCAATGTAGATTTTCCCGCTCCGTTTTTACCAAGCAATCCGTAGATATGCCCTTTCTGTAGTTCGAGATTCAGATTATTAAACAGCCTGTGTTTGGGCTTATAACTGAAGCTCATATTTTTGATAGCGACCATCGGCTTAGTGTATTAGTTAAATAGTACACTACAAATGTAGATATTATTTTAAAATTACCAACTGAATTTTATAATTTTTGGTATGGTGTTTGCAGTTGCAAACAAGATCACCTGTTTTAAGCCGCTGCATTGTGTATGTATATTTTACACGGTAGCGGCCACCATACAACACCCTACTATAGCTACCTGATGAACCTGTATACCCTTGCCGAGAAATATTTATCCAGATATTTATTTCACTTACTGTTTATTGCTACTCTACTGCCGGTATGGCTTTACCCTCATTTTCTTACCACCGATGGCCCCTGCCATGTATACAACGCCACCATTCTTTATAAATGGCTACACGGACAAGGGCATTTTTACCAACAGTTTTATACCATCAATGCCGCATCGTTTCCTAATTGGTTTTCCCATCTTATTTTAGTTGGCCTGCTCCATATCTGCAATCCCGAAACCGCAGACAAACTCATTATATGCCTCAGCCTGATGTGCTTTGCCTACGGGTTCAGGTATTACATAAGCTCGTTTAGCGCACGGCAATATTGGCTCTCCTTATTAGTATTTCCGTTTTTATGGCAACTATCTATGTTGCTGGGCTTCTACAATTATGTGTTTAGCATTGGGCTATGCTTTTATATGGCGGGCTACCTGCAAACCTATTACAGCAGCCTTACCTGGCGACGCATGGCGTATATCATGGCATTAGGCATTGTATTATTTTCTATGCACTTGCTTGGCGTTCTCTTGCTATTTGCGGCTTTTATTGCTTTGTTTCTATCAAAAACGGCTACTACAAAAACTTATGCCCCTCCAGTGAGGGCCTCGGTAGCATTAATGCCCGTATTAGCGCTCAGTCTTAACTACCTTTTTCCCACTGGCTCCGACTTTGTAGAGCGTATACGAAGCTCCTACCTCCATTTTTTCTCTATATCGTTTATCCAAAGCATTGCTCCGGCAGATCATTGGCTATCTATTTGCTTGTCTGTAGTAATATGGAGTCTCGTAATCTTGGCATTGTTAAACCTCAATGCTATCAACGGCAATAGGGAGTGGGTTGCGCCTGCAATAATGACATTGGGTTGCTCTGTTTACTACTTTGCCGGCCCGGCCGCATCATTTGGCGGCAGCGGTATTTTAGAGCGAGTGCAAATTCTTACTTATCTTTTTGCTATTGCGCTCGCGGCATCTATCAGGCTACCATACAACATAAGTAGATGCGTTATTCCAACTGCCGCAATAATAGCCCTTTCATTTATTGGTTTCCGGCTTAGCTGTTTCAGCACGGTCAGCACACTCGTTACCGAACTAAAAACACTATCGCCACTTATTTGCAACAACTCGGTGGTACTACCGCTCACCTATATATACGCGCCCAAACACAACGGACAAAATGTATTCAGGGATGTAAGCTTGCTCGGTCACTGCGCCGAAACAATAGACGTAACCAAAAACATTGTATATCTCGAAAACTATGAAGCCAACACCCGTTATTTTCCACTGCTTTGGCGCGAACACGTCAACCCATTCTTACATCTTTCTACCGGCGCGGGAATCGAGCATCTGCAACCCGAAGCCGCGCTTATGCAGTACAACCAAAACCACACAATAATAGATTATATAGTGACAGTTGGCGACAAAACACCCGCTGCTAACCCAACCCCAAGCGGCAGCCTGTCGGCCATGATAGACGAAAAATACGAATGCATCTATACTACGCGTATACACCATGTACGGTTGTATAGGTATAAAAAGTGAGGGGTGGATGCAAAATAGTAATGGCCTATTTTGCTATTTAAATTATCTTGTCGTAGCGGCAGAACTGCCAGACTTACTGCGCGAATTTGATGGCGTTATTACAGTCTTTACTTTGTTTTTTTCATCCAGGTCAACTTGGAGGACATCAGCAGGATAATCTGAATAAGAAGCTAATATAGGGATATGTAATGCTGACTGTAGCTTGACTATAGTATCTAATGTAAGATTCTGCTTACCATGTACTATCTTATTGATCTGTTGGGGTGTAACCCTCATTTTTTCCGCCAGATCTTTTTGAGACCATCCCAACTCATCGAGTTTCGCCAAAACTTTTATTCCAATCATAAACGATTCCTTGAGCATTTCCCTATGCTTAAGATTGTTTTCTAATTCCTCCAGAAACGTATCATCATTTTCTGAAACTAATGCGTGAAAGCGCTCCTTTTTTGTTTTCATAGTTGCTCAGTTAAAAAGTCATTAAAAGATACTGCATCAAAAACTTGCTCTTCCACCAAGTAGTCTCGGTATTTTTTTATCTTTTTTAGCTCAATGTCGGTATGATTTCTTTCTTCCATGAACTGAGTAAGCTTTATCGCACCGCCCGTTATCAAAAAACAGTTATCGTCTATTCTTATAGCGTATATTCGTAGATAGTTTTTTCTCCCCTTTTGTCCGGCCAACTTTCTTATCTGATATTCATAGTTATTCAACGGCTTAAAAAACTCTTCCAGCCTGGCGTTTTCATTCCTCGCAAGCTTTATTATCATTTCTTCCATATCAAATGCATTGTCGATTATGGATTCTGCCAATTGTTCAATCTTGATCTCAGAGGGTGTATCCTCCTTATTGTCCGTCAGAAAATGATAAACATAATTAAAATCCTTCCACAACCTTAATATTCTACGCAACTCATGCTCTCCGGTTTCATTTACCGAATATAACCGGCCTTCAAAAATACGTACTATTTTCATAAAATCAACCTATAGGTTTATTTTTTAGCTTATTATCAAGCCTTATCTAGTCTTTGCATCAGCTCCATACTGGCGCTTATTATGCTACGATTGCAAAGTGAAGTAAAAGAAATAAAAATAAGCTTTTATCTCGCCCATAAATACATAAAGCCGCCAATCGGCGGCCTTATGTATCATCGTATACCTATATCATTCGTCGTCTCTGTCTTCCTCTTCTCGTTCGCGCGCTTTTTCTATCGAATCCAGTGGGTTGCGCAACCCGGTTGGCGTCATGGTGTATACGCTGTTGCCGCGAAAATCGTTATCGCTCCAGTTGCGCTCATAGTTGATGCCTCTGCGGCCATTTACGTTTATATTAAACCAGGTATAATCTTCAATAGCGTCGTTGAACTGTATCGTTTTTCCTAAAGGCACCTGCACCGTAATAAGCGTCTGCTGGTTACGAAACTTGTCTTTACTGCTGATGCAGAACCCGCCCGGCAACGTAATAACGCTATCTTGCTGGCCTATTGGGAAGGCAATATGCCCCGCCAATTCGCGCGCCTTTTCTTTGGTGTTGCCCCGGCTAATTCTTGTCTGGTATATGTGGTACAGCGAGTCGGGACTCTGAGTAACCCCTACTTTTACTGTGTTGAGCCACAGGGAATCTTTGGTAACCAAATGAAACGGCATATCGTCGGCGTCTTCATCCCAGTCGTTAAACCATTTTGCATGGTTCAGCTGCATCCATGCGCCCGGGGCGTCGCTTACATTTATATACAGTTTACCATTAGTGGGTTGCTGCATCATAAAAGTATCTTCTACCATTGCTTTCGATTTAAAATTGCTGGCAATGATGCCGCATATCGCTACCAGACTCATAATACCCACCATCCACAAGAATGTAAAAATATAGCTAAGGTAATGGCGGCGGGTGCGCACCCCCATCAGCCTGCGCACTATCCACACTACGCTCGACAGAAACGGTATGCCTACCAGCAGCAACACGCCAGCTACAACCATAGCATATTGGTCGGGACCGCTCAGCATAAAATCGGTATAGGGAGTAACCACTGCGCCCGCAAACAACAACCCCGTAATGGCGCCAAACAAACCGAGGGCAACCATACCGGCTACAAACCCAAAAAACACCTTGAACAAAATACCCACTACTCTACCCAAGCCGCTGCGATTGCGCGCTACATGCACCCTGCCGCCAGCCTGCGCCTCCGCCTTTATAGAATTGATGTCTACCTTCTCGCCGCGCATCTCCAGTTTTTCGCTGGCAGCATTGGCATAGGGCAGCGCTATCCATAATATCACATATATCACAAACAATGTGCTGCCCAACGAGCCCGTAAACATACGCGGGCCAAAGCCCCAATGCCATGTATTAAGCAGATTATTTATTCCGCTATTGATGATACTGAGCAGCAAAGGAGCTGCAAATATCAGCCGGGGTATCCACACGTCTATGCGCAGGTATTCGGCAAGGCCGCCGCACACGCCGGCCACCATTTTATCGTCGGGGTTTCTGTATAGCCTTCTGGTAACCGTGGCCGCCAGATATTGTTCAGGAGTAATAGCCCAAAGCAAAAGATAGATGAAAAACAGAGGGCCGAAAAGCAATACAAACAAGACGCGCATGATAACCGGATCTATGCCTAAACGCGCGGCCAGACTGCTGCAAATACCAGCTATCACCTTGTCGCCGGCATTGCGGTAGAAACGGCCCTTGCCGTATCCGCCGCCATTCCATTTTTTGGACTCAGGCTGGGCCGGTTGCGGCTCATCGCCCTCAGCAGCTTCTATGTCCTCCAGCTTGCCTATGCTCTCGGTCACAGCCATTACATCGGCTTTGTTGATGCACACAGCGCCGCGCTGCAAGCGGTCGTTGAGCAATTCAGATATACGGTTTTCTATGTCGTTTATTATTTCGTCGGCGCTTTCCTCGTTGGCAAAGTGCTTGCGCAGGCTATCTGTATATTTTTTCAGCTCTTGATAGGCCGATTCTTCAATAGGTATTATTCTACCCTGAAAATTTATGTTGATTATCTTTTCCATTTTGTTGGTATAGAGGGGTTAAATATTATTGTCTGTAATAGGCGGCAGTAAGCTCTCTTTGTTTTTTAGTGCATTTACTGCGTAGGCCAGTTCGTTCCAGGTATCTTCCAGCTCTTTGTAAAAAACTATACCCTGATCTGTAAGCGAAAAATATTTGCGCGGCGGCCCCGAGTTGCTCTCTACCCATCTGTAAGAAAGCATACCCGCATTTTTAAGCCGCGTCAGCAGCGGATAAAGCGTGCCTTCCAGCACCATCAACTTCGATGCTTTCATCTCCTCCACAATATCGCTGGGATATGCCTCGCCGCGCCTAATGACCGACAGGATGCAAAACTCCAGAATGCCCCTCCTCATCTGACTTTGTGTGGTTTCTATACTCATTTTACTAATTGTATACCCTTTTGTGTACTACGCAACAAAAGTAGGTATTTTCCAGTACTATGCAATATAAAGTACTGATTTATTTTTACTACAGTGCAATAGAAGGTAATATTCGCTAAGTAGTAGTAGGCGATAATAGGAAGTATGGCAAT
>CAZLPE010000151.1:0-8208 GCA_964561325.1 uncultured Flavipsychrobacter sp. | reverse complement strand
GCTCCAGTTGATGGTATTGGTCTGGCGGCGCATGTATGCTTTCCAGCTATCCGATCCGCTTTCGCGGCCGCCTCCTGTTTCTTTTTCACCGCCAAAAGCGCCGCCTATTTCTGCGCCGCTGGTGCCTATGTTCACATTGGCAATACCGCAGTCGCTACCCAGGTGGGCAAGGAATTGCTCTGCTTCGCGCATATTAAGCGTCATTATTGATGATGAAAGACCTTGCGGAACGTTGTTTTGCATTGCAATCGCTTCGTCGAGGCTGCTATACTTCATCAGGTACAGTATGGGTGCAAATGTTTCGTGCTGTACTATCGGCCAGTCGTTTTCCACTTCGTAAATGGCGGGTTTTACGTAGCATCCGCTCTCGTATCCTTCGCCGGTCAGGGCGCCGCCGGCTACTACTGCTTTGCCGCCTGCTGCTTTTATTTCTTTTATAGCTGCGGTGTAGGCAGCTACAGCATCGGTGTCTATTAGCGGCCCAACATGCGTTTTTTCGTCAAGCGGGTCGCCTATTACCAGTTGTTTGTAGGCGGCAACCAGTTTTTTCTTAAAGGCATCGTATACCGATTCGTGTATTATCAGTCGACGGGTGGTGGTGCAGCGTTGTCCGGCAGTGCCTACTGCGCCAAACACCGAACCTATAAGCGCAATGTTCAGGTCGGCATTGGGGGTAATAATTATTGCATTGTTTCCGCCCAACTCGAGTAGCGATCTGCCCAGGCGTTGCGCTACCGCTGCGCCTACCGCCTTACCCATACGCGTAGACCCTGTTGCTGATACCAGCGGCACTCTCGTGTCGTTAGTCATCCATTCGCCCACCTCGCGGCCGCCGGTTATGAGGCCGCATACGCCTTCCGGCACATTGTTTTCCTTAAACACATCGGCAATGATATTCTGACACGCAACTGCCGAAAGCGGTGTTTTTTCAGATGGCTTCCATACGCAGGTATTGCCGCATATCAGGCCTATCATACTGTTCCACGACCATACAGCCACCGGAAAGTTGAACGCGGAGATGATACCCACTACGCCAAGCGGATGCCACTGCTCGTACATGCGGTGGCGCGGACGCTCGCTGTGCATAGTAAGGCCGTATAGCTGGCGCGACATGCCCACGGCAAAATCGCATATGTCTATCATTTCCTGCACTTCGCCAAGACCCTCTTGCAGGCTTTTGCCCATCTCGTACGATACGAGGTGGCCCAACTGCTCTTTGTGTTTGCGCAGCGCTTCGCCTATCTGGCGTACTACTTCGCCGCGCTTAGGCGCCGGCCACATGCGCCACTCAGCAAACGTTGTTTGCGCTTGATCAATTACAGCATCATATATCTGGCGATCGGCTACGGTTACTGAAGCAATCTTTTTACCGTCTACTGGTGAAAAAGACTCTATTTTGCCGGCTTCGCTTTTCAGCCATTTTACTCCGGTAGATGAACCTTCGTTGTTTTTTTCGATGCCCAGTTTATTGAGCGCCTTTTCTATTTTCATATAGTTGTTTGTCGTTGCTAAATTGTTTTGCAAAATTACGTTGTTTCGCTTATCAGTGTATGAACAGCCGTCCGATTTAACATCGGACTATACTTTTGGTTATCACAACCGTATTAAGCAGTTACGATTGGTGATTTTGATTTATACAGGCAAATGATAAATGGTGAGTGCGCATATCAAGCGCTTTAGGTAGTGGCAAAGCGTATTTTGCATCGTTATTATCTATGCTGTTATTGTCCGCAATCCGTCATTTGTCCTTGGGTGGTATTAAAAAAGAAGTATTTTTAACTTTTTTTAAGGTTTGCGGCTGCTATTTTCGCCGTCAATTTACTTGGAGCATTGAAGGCATTACCCAACATACTACGTATTTTAAGAACAACAGTGTTGTCACTATTGTTCGTGCTCCCGTTGTTGTGTACTGCCGGCGTTGTAAAATACCGCGCTACTGTACATGCTGCCGTTATAGCGGTAAAGGATGAAACCAGAGGGGATGAAACTTTTTTGCAAGGAAAGCAACGTCAGCAAAAGGCGATGCCATCCATCAGCCACCCTCAAAGACGGCACCATATAGCGCGCCGCCGCCATTCTTATACACCGTTTTATAACAGTCCGGCATTTTATGCGGGCAGTTACTCCATTCGTAACAATACTACAGCCGAAGACGAGGCTTCCGCCGGTTTTTGCGCCGATTATTTTATTCGTCCCACCTACTACGTATTCCTGTTCAGGTATGCGCTATTCTAAATGAATTTATAAAGAACACATTACTATTCAGATTGCCCACGGCTTTCTTCATTCTTTATTTATTCATCAGATATATTTATGCGTAAAATATTTACTTTGGCCCTGGCTGTTGTCGGGTCTGTCACCGTATCCTGCAACAACAACAATAACGATACCGCTGCTACTAAGCCTGTGGAAGTGCCTGTAGTAACACTTGCCGCTACTCCTCTTGAACTGGACAGGTTATTTGTGGCCGACATACAGGCCGTGCGAAATGTAGAGATCAGAAGCAAGGTGTCGGGCTTTTTAGAAGGCAGATATGTAGATGAAGGACAGACTGTACGCAAGGGGCAGGTTATGTTCAAGATAGGCGATGCAGAATACAAGGCCGAACTAACAAAAGCAAAGGCAGCCCTCAACAGTATGAAGGCCGAAGCTCGGATAGCAGAAGTGGAATATGAGCGGGTGAAACTGATGGTGGATAAAAAAATCATTTCGCAATCAGAGCTCGAATTATCGTTGTCTAAATACAATGCTGCCAAAGCTAAGATAGAGGAAGCTGAATCGGCGGTGCAGCAAGCCGCACACCGTTTAACCTACACTGTATTGTGTGCGCCGTTTGATGGAGTCGTAGACAGAATTCCGCTCAAGTCGGGTAGTCTGGTAAGCGATGGCGCGCTGATAACTACGGTTTCAGACATTAGCGCTATGTATGCTTACTTCAATATTTCTGAGAATGAATATCTGGCATTCAGCAAAACAAACGACAGCGACGCTATAGACGAAAATAGGGTAGTTGCTTTATTATTGTCGGACGGCCAAATGTATAATTATAAAGGTAAGATAGAGACCGTGGTAAGCGAATTTAATGAAAGCACCGGGTCTATATCGGTTCGCGCCAGTTTCCCCAATCCAGAAAGTTTGCTGAAGCACAAAGCCACTGGAAAAGTAAAGCTTACATCAGATAAGGCTATGAGTCTTATACTGCCCCAAAAGGCCGCCTTCGAGATTCAGGATAAGAACTATGTGTATATACTGGGCAATGACAATGTGATAAAAATGAAAAGTTTTGAGCCATCCGGCAGGTATGGCCAGTATTACATTGTAAAATCGGGCCTGAAGCAGGGCGACAGAGTAGTATACGAGGGTATTCAGAACCTGAAAGAAGGTATGAAAGTTATTCCTCATCAGGCAAAAGCCGATAGCGCTACGGCGGTGGCGGCGCATTAGTGTTGCGCCGGTTGTCTATTCCATTATTCATTTAAAGGTATTTCATGTTCAATATATTCATTAGAAGACCCATATTGTCTTTGGTGATATCGCTCATTATTGTTCTTTTGGGGGTATTAGCCTTGTTTAAAATTCCGGTTACTCAGTTTCCGGATATCGTGCCGCCGTCTGTGACGGTAACTGCCAACTACACCGGCGCCAATGCCGAAGTGTGCGCCAACGCAGTGGCTATACCCCTGGAGCGCGCTATAAACGGTGTGCCGGGTATGACCTATATGTCGACAGTGACCAGTAATAATGGCACAACCAACATACAGGTGTTTTTTAAAGTGGGCACCGACCCCGATGTGGCTGCGGTAAATGTGCAGAACAGGGTGACCACCGTGCTGGATGAGCTGCCCGAGGAGGTTATTAAAGCGGGAGTTACCACCGAAAAGGAAGTAAACAGTATGTTGATGTATCTGAATATTGTCAGTTCTGATACATCGCTCGATGAAAAGTTTATTTACAATTTCACCGATATCAATATCCTCAAAGAGCTAAAACGCATAGACGGCGTAGGTTTTGTAAATATTATGGGCTTGCAAGACTATGCCATGCGCGTATGGCTAAAGCCCGACAGGCTGCAAGCCTACAACCTGTCGACCGACGAGGTAATAACGGCCATACGTAACCAGAATGTAGAAGCGGCCCCGGGAAAATCGGGCGAGAGTTCGGGTAAGAATGTGCAGTCGTTGCAGTATGTTATCAAGTACACCGGTAAGTTTTTTAAACCCGAGCAGTACGAGAATATCATTATCCGGTCGGATGCGAACGGCTCGTTTCTGAAACTGAAAGATATTGCCGACGTAGAGTTTGGTTCGCTCTCTTATTCTATGACGTCTAAAACAGATGGCAGGCCGTCGGCGTCTATAATGATCAAGCAACGGCCGGGATCTAATGCGAGCGAGGTGATAGCCAACATAAAAAAGCGCATGAACGAGCTAAAAGAAAGCTCTTTTCCGTCGGGCATGACCTACAGCATAAGTTACGACGTTTCGCGGTTTCTCGATGCGTCGGTACACGAGGTGTTGCGCACGCTCATGGAGGCTTTCTTGCTTGTGTTTGTCATTGTTTTTTTGTTCTTACAAGATCTTCGTTCCACCATCATACCCGCGTTGGCGGTGCCGGTGGCGCTTATCGGCACTATATTTTTCATGCAGGTATTTGGCTTTTCGCTCAACCTGATGACCCTGTTTGCGCTGGTGCTGTCTATAGGTATAGTGGTAGATAATGCCATAGTGGTAGTGGAGGCCGTGCATGAGAAAATGACCCGACACGAATTGTCGGCCTACGACGCCACTATCAACTCTATGAAAGAGATCAGCGGGGCTATTATTGCCATCACGCTGGTTATGTCGGCGGTATTTATACCGGTGGCTTTTATGGATGGACCTGTGGGTATTTTTTACCGTCAGTTTTCTATTACGCTTGCCATAGCTATTGTTATATCGGGTATCAATGCCGTTACGCTCACGCCTGCGCTGTGCGCCATTATTTTAAAACCCGTGCACCACGGCGCCGCCACGGGCAAGCAGCATTTGTTGCAGCGGTTTTTCGGTAGTTTCAATGCCGGTTACGATACCATGCTTGGCAAATTTAAGCGGCTGTTGGTGTACCTGACAGGCAGAAAGGCGCTTATTTCGGGTATATTAGGGCTGTTTTTTGTAGCCACCTGGGGTGTAAACGCACTGCTGCCCAAGGGATTTATACCTGCCGAAGACCAGGGTATGGTGTATGTAAATGTTACTACGCCGGCGGGCGCCACGCTGGAGCGCACAGAGAAAGTACTGGATGAGCTGGCGCAAATAGCGGCAAAAACCGAAGGCGTAGAGTCGGTGTCTACACTGGCGGGATACAACCTGATGAACGATATTGCCGGCGCCTCTTATGGTATGATAATGATAAATCTGAAACCATGGGACAAACGCAAGCATGTGAATGAACTAATGGCCGACTTGACAGAGAAGTCTAAAAAAGTAACCGATGCCAGTATACAATATTTTGCGCCGCCCACGGTGCCGGGCTTTGGTAATGCCGGTGGATTTGAAGTAAGGCTGCTGAACAAAAACGGCGACGACGCTATAACCCAAACGGCCGAACAAACGCAGCGCTTTATGGACAGCCTGAGTAAGCACAAAGAAATAGTAAATCTGGTGACCGGCTACAATCCCTACTTTCCGCAATACATGGTGAGTATAGATCAGGAGATTGCCGCTAAAAAAGGAATAAATATAGATAATGCGCTGAGCACCCTGAAAACACTGCTGGGTAGCTACTACACCACCAATTTTATACGCTTTGGGCAAATGTATAAGGTGATGCTACAGGCCGCGCCCGAATACAGAAGCCGGCCGGAAGATATACTGAACCTGTATGTAAAGAACGATAAAGGCGAAATGACGCCCTATTCGAGCTTTATAAAGCTGGAGCGCGTATATGGGCCCGAGCAGTTGACCAGGTACAATATGTATCTGTCGGCGATGATAAACGGCGATGCGGGCAAGGGCTACAGTAGCGGCGATGTGATAAAAATTGTGGAGCAAACCGCAAAAGAGGTATTGCCGAGGGGGTATTCGATAGAGTGGTCGGGGATGACGCGCGAGGAGGTGCTGTCGGGCAATCAAACCACGGTGATCTTTGTTATTTGTCTGCTGTTTGTGTATTTGTTGCTTGCCGCTCAGTACGAGAGTTTCTTGCTGCCGCTGCCCGTTATTCTGTCGTTGCCCACGGGTATATTCGGTTCGTTTTTATTGCTGAAGGTAGCCGGGCTGGAAAACAACATATATGCGCAAGTGGCCTTGGTAATGCTGATAGGGTTGCTGGGCAAAAACGCCATTCTGATAGTGGAATATGCGGTATTGGTGCGCAAGAAGGGGCATACGGTGTTTCAGTCGGCGGTGGAAGGCGCTGTATTACGACTACGGCCTATATTAATGACGTCGCTGGCATTTGTGGCCGGGCTGATACCCCTGTGTTTTGCGAGCGGCGCAGGCGCTGCCGGCAATAAATCTATAGGCGTTGCGGCTGCGGGCGGTATGCTGACAGGCACCATTTTCGGGGTAATTCTCATACCCGGTTTGTACTATGTGTTTGCATCGCTGGATGAAAAAATACGTCCGCGGAAGCATATGCCGTTGCAGGATCTGAATATTAATCACCATACAAAACATGCTAATGAACAGGAGTAATAAAACGGGTAGCGCTTTGCTGGCCGTGGCGTTGGGTGGGGCTTTGATGTGGAGCGGCTGTAAAATAAGCGAGCGGACGTATACGGCCAACGATGTTGCAGTTCCGGCAGATTATAAAGGCCGCACCGACACCGGCGCATTGCCTGCCTATCGTAGTTTTTTTTCAGATAAGTACCTCTTAGCGCTTATAGACACTGCGCTGCGCAACAATGCCGATTACCACATAGCCCTGCAAAAGACCCTTGCGGCGCGGGCTGCCTATATAGCAAGAAAAGGAGAATTGCTGCCCACGCTGGAACTGAAGGGCAGCGGCGGACAAACAAGGTTTGGGAAGTATACCATGGACGGTATGGGTAACATGACCACGCCGGGCGTGCCTTACCCTGAAATAAACGATTTTTTTGCCGGAGCAGGCGCAAGCTGGGAGGCCGATATATGGGGTAAGCTGCGCAACAAAAAGAAGGCGGCGCAACTGCGCGTGCTGGCTACCGAAGCAGGCCAGCGCTTTGTGGCGGCCAACATAATAGCAGAGGTAGCCTATAAATACTATACGCTGGCGGCGCTGGATGAAGAACTGAAGATAATACGCAAGAATGTGCAGCTACAGCAAACCGCGCTGGACATTATAAAACTGCAGAAAGAAGGCGGCCGCGCCACCGAGCTGGCCGTAAAACAGTTTGCCGCCCTGCTGGCTAAAACTCAGGGCATGGAGTACAGCATAAAGACCGAGATAGCGACAACAGAAAACGAACTGAATTTTTTGCTGGGCAGGTATGCTACAGACATTCCGCGCAATCCGTTATCTACAGCCGACGCCGATAAGGTAACCCAGATAGGCGTTCCGGCAAGGCTGCTTGCCAACCGCCCCGATATAGTGCAGGCGGCGCAAGAGCTGCAGGCTACAAAAGCCGAAGTAGCGGCGGCTAAGGCGGCTTTTTTACCCTCTATAAATATAGGCGGCTCTATAGGGTATAATACATACGATGCCGCTACGCTGTTTAACCCTGCCTCTTTTGCATACAATCTGTTAGGTAGCCTGGCGGCGCCGGTACTGAATAAAAATGCGTTGCGGGCGGGATATCAGCAAATGCTTGCAGAGCATACCGGCGCCTACTACCAGTATGGCAAAACGGTGATGAATGCGGTGTTTGAGGCGCTATCGGGTATAGAGCGACTTGAAAATGTGCGGGCGGAATATGTGTATAATTTGAAGGCGGCATCTGAACTGAACGAGGCCGTAAATATATCGAACGACCTGTATGTGGCGGGTTATGCCAACTATATGGAGATAATAACTGCTCAAAAAAATGCGCTTGAGGCCGAGCTGGATGTAGTGCAGACGAAGAAAAAACTGCTTTTTGGGTCTGTGGGATTGTACAGAGCGCTGGGCGGCAAGTAAATGTGGTAAGCGTTGAGGATGACCTATACCTAACACCATGATTAGCGGGGAGGCCGGGCTTCCCCGCACTTTTTTTGCGCTATGCGCATCGCCGGGTAGGGCGGTTGGGCATGGGGAATTGGCAACAAAAAACAT
>CAZLPE010000150.1:0-8314 GCA_964561325.1 uncultured Flavipsychrobacter sp. | reverse complement strand
TTTCTTGAGGCCGCAAGTTGCATTGCTTTTTGCTGGCCTGCATCGCTCAGGTCTACGCAATATACATCCCAGCCTTTTTCTGCGGCATATACGGCGTCGCGACCTTCGCCTGCGCCAGGCACGAACAATCTTCCCGGAGCCAATGTGTCTATCACACTCTTAAAATAGAGGTTGGGGGTGTCGCCATACATATAACCCGGCTGACCGAATCGGGCGTTCCAGAATTCTTTAATATCGGAGGAGCTCATTTTATGTATTTTCTTCTTCGGATTCGAAACGTGAAAATACGATTTCTTTCCCTAACTTTAGTAGTATTCAGGGTTTTGTGTTTGTATTTACAGGTTGCACATCAGGTAGTTGGGGCAAGCCATTGGGGTCGCTATGAGTATTGTAAATAAGGAGTTCCAGTTCGGCTCTGCTTATCACGCTTGCTCTGTACGATGGCAAAATACTCCATTCATTATTTTCGTTTTTACGCTCTGGTATTGCGCTCCACATCAGTTTTTTGTCTTTGTTCACTATAAGCGTCTGGCTATAAGGATTGTTCATCATTACAAACATATCGCCGTTCTCCATTTCGTTTACGCATCCGCCGCCGCTATTTTCTATTTTCCCCTTTTTGCCAGCTATGCGACATTCGTATTCCCATATCTTTTTTATTCCTCCATTTGCGCCGTCTTCAGTCTCTTTAAAAACCACGATTTTCGGAAACGATGTGGTGTCGCTCATATTGTTGTTGAGTAGGTACAGGTCGCCATTTTTGTTTAGTCTGCAGCTATGCTGCCCGTTGAACATTGGATTGGCTAATGCGTGCTCCGGCGCTACTTTAGTCAGCTTGCTATCTGCATGCCCTTTGCTTGTGTAGGTTGGGCCATACGTTTTCAGTACCTCGCCCGACGGATAACTGATTTTTATAACGCGGTTGAATGTTGCAAAACTCAGGTAGACTACGCTGTTTTTTTCGTCGAAATAAAAAGCGTTTTCATGCCCATGCACCGCCATCTTGCTGAAGTTTTCTCTATACAACGCAGCTATGTCCGATTTTTCGTAATACTTTGTAGACTCCCACGACCATACTAATTTTCCTGTCGAGTCGAATTCATAGAGCTGGCTATGTAGCGGATTCTTAAAGAAGCGCAGCCTTTGTCCGTTTTTTTGCAATTGTTGCTGATAGCTTACATTTTCCTGTAGCCTTCCTACGTCTTTAGATACAGAACTGCCCAAAGCCATGTAATGACCGTTACGTAGCTTGGTAAACTCGTGATGATAACTTACTGTATCAGATGTTTCATTGGCCTTTTTAGGCGCAGTCCATAAAAGCCGTCCATTATAGTCAATTTCACAAGCGCCTGCTCCAACTAGCATCGTGATGGTGCCAGACGGAGAAACTTTCATTTCTGAAGTTCCCTGTTCATCTTGCGAAGGCGGTAAATACCATACAGGGGCGCCGTTTAGATCGTAAATAGTTCGTGCGCCATCTACTAATACATAATAGGGTTCGCTGTAGTTGTTGGTTAAAATTTTTAGGCGGGTTTGTGTTGTATCTGTAAATGAAGTTCGTTCGATAGAAAAGTGGTATAAAGCGCTCTTTCCTATTACAACTCCATTTTTACTATATACCGCGCGCCAGGTGTATTCCGAGCCAAAATTGGGCACCTCCGCCACTACTTTGTTGGTGTGTGCGCTACTATGGGTAATGGCGCCTGTGAAGTTCTGGGCATCCATAAGCATACCGCCCGCAATCTCTACTGCATAGTCGGTTGCGTTAGCCATTGCCGGAAAAGTAAATCCTATAATCCGGTAGTTGAGGTGTGCATTGTCTGGTGGAAAAACGGCGGCAAAAGATGAATTTGCATACGAAGCAATTAAAAATACAAAGTAAAATATAATCGCTTTAATGGGCCTTGGTGACCTTTTGTTTTTTTTGATTAGGGTAGCGGTGTGCATGATAGGTATATTAAGGACTACTTGTTTAATACTCAGGTAAAATTATACGATGAATATTAACTGTGTATAAACGCCGGTGCAGGTGTGTATCTTTCTTTTGTAAGTGTGTTTCTTTTTTTGTCCGTATTAATAGCGTTAAAAAACTCGGGTTCTTTTTAAGTAATTGAAAATCAATGCAAGATAAATAAATATGGTATCAATATAATTGGCGCAATGCCTCTAATTGACTGACTTTCAAGTGGTTGCGTTACAATTTCGTTGAGGCTCAATTGCTCTGTTTTTGAGGCTATTTTAGCGTTTTGTATATTTTTGAAATTAATGTATAAGTTATTGAAGAATCAAATACACTGCGGAGCGATAGGTAGAAAGCAGCGTGTATATTATGCGTTTTTGCTTCTATTTGCAACCGACTTTGGACGAGTGTTTCGGTTGCGCGCCATTTTTTTAAACCTATTTTGTAGCCAGACGCATGCGAAGGTTTAATAGAAGTGGATATAACGCATCAGTTTCCCGAAGCGGTAGACCACTATTATTCTGAATAGAATATTTGCAGTTGTTTTAGGTGGGCGCCGTGCAGCTATTTTCTGAACATTTTCAGAAAGTCTTCTTTTCTGCGCACGGCTATTTCCAGTTTTTCTCCATCTTTCATAACCGCTATTCCGCCTCGTCCTTTTTGTATTCTGGTTATGTGTAGTTTGTTCACTATATGCCCATTGTGTATGCGGCAGAATATAGTGTCGGGCAGCATCAATTCGAAATCCTTCAAATTTTTAGTAGATACTATTACCTTGCCCGTTGTGTGGACATGGGTATAGCTGCCGTCGGCTATTATGTACATAATATCAGTAACCTTTACCAGAAACTCCTTACCATTATCTGTAAAAGCTATAGACTGTTTGCTGATTTCCGTCTCGTCTATGTTCCGCAACAACTGTTCGAGGTTTTGAGCGGCTTTTTTTTCTTTTATGCGTTGTTCTGCGCGTTTCACAGCGGCTTCCAGTTCGTCTATGTTCACCGGTTTCAGCAGGTAAGCCAGCGCTGCAAACCGGAATGCATGCAGGGCATACTGATCGAAGGCGGTAATGAATATTATTTCCGACTCAAGATCCGGCATAGATTCCAGCATTTCAAAACCATTGCCATAGGGCATTTCTATGTCCAGAAATATAAGTTCGGGTTTAAGGTCTTGAATGAGGTTTTTGCCTGTGGCGGCGCTTGTAGCAACGCCCAGCAGGGTAACTTGCGGACAATATTGCTGTAGAAGGCTACGCAACATAGAAATATTTTTCAGCTCGTCGTCTATAATAATGGCTGTTATTCCGGTTGTCATAAGTTCGATGGGAGTTTAATAGTTATAGTTGTTCCTTCCGACTCGTGGAGGTTATTGGTTTTGTCGGTTATGGTTATTTCGTATCCCGCTCTGTTCTTTTTACTCATAAGGTCCAGTCTTTTTCGTGTTAGTTCCATTCCTTGCGATTTATATATCCTGCCAGCCTCGGTTTTTAGTTTTTGCGATGCATCCCTGCCTATTCCGTTATCGTCTATTTCGCAATACAGCGCGTCTTCTTTTTTATAAAACCGTATAGTTAGTTTGCCTCGTTTATTGGTAAGGTAGCATACGCCATGTTTTATAGCATTTTCTACAAAGGGCTGTATAATCATGGACGGTATTTCAATAGCCGCCGGATTGATATCGTTGCCGCAAATAATTTCATAAGCAAACTTGTCTTCGAAGCGCATCATCTCCAGCGACAAATAATTTTGCAGATAGGCAAGTTCATTAGCCAGCGTTATAGCGCCCAGTTTTGAGTTTTCGAGCGTATGGCGCATGAGTGATGCAAAGCCGGATAAATATTTGTTGGCGTTTTTTACATCGTTGGCCACAACGAAATGTTGAATAGAATTGAGGCAGTTGAAAATAAAATGGGGGTTCATTTGTGCGCGCAATTGTCTTTGCTCCAGATCGGCGCGTAGGTTATCGGCTTTTAATTTGTACTGCCTAACCATAAGCGAAATGATGAGCATAAGTGTGATGAGCGCAGCCAGTGATCCGTATATGTAAAAGTTCTTTCTTTGCAGCTTTACTTTCATCAGCGCGTCTTTCCTGTCTTGTTCCGCCTTAGCTATCGATTCTTTTTTGTCGAAATCGTACTGAAGTTGCTCTCGTATTGTTTTCTTAGTATTTTCTTCGTTATAGATCACATCTCGGGTGCCAACATATGATTTATAATGGCTCAGGGCTTTTTGGTGATTCCCGGTTACTTCATATAGATTGCTTAACGAATAGTGCGCATCCTTTATGCCCGCCAGCGAGCCTACGCCTGTAGCCAGTTCCAGTTCTCTGTTAAAATATCGCTCGGCCTGTGCATATTGTTTTTGATGGTAGTAGTTGTCGCCAATGCCGCCCATGGCATCGGCCATATGCACATTGTCGCCCAGTTTTTCCAGTATATCCACCGCTTCTTTAAAATAGTGTAGCGCAGCTTCATACTTGCCAATGTCGTTATATATGTATCCTATTTTGTTATAGCAGGTGGCGATACCATATTTATTATTGAGCTCTTTGTATATTTTGATCGCTGAAAGTATGTTGTCTATGGCTGCGTCGTTGTCGCCTTCGTTTGCGCTTATGTAGGCGATGTTTTGTAGCGATGTGGCTATCACTATTTTCTTGCCGGTTTCTTCGGCTATTTTCAATGCTGCGCTGTAGCTGCGTAGCGCTTCGGCATAGTTGTTTTGCAGATTGTGAATGTTGCCAATGTTTACGTAGCACGATGCTATCGCGTTTTTGTTGCCGGTTTCTTCTTTAAGTTTTAGCGCTTTGTAAAAGTTCTTAAGCGCATCGGGGTATTTGTCTTGTTTAAAATATATTTCGCCAATAGAAAAGTAGCAATTGCCAATACCGTTTTTGTCGGAGTCGCTCTCAAACAGCTTAAGCGCATCGTTTTCATTGCGCAGCGCCTGGGCTGTGTTTCCCTTTATGGAGTTGACGCTACCCAGCACGCAGTAGGAATTGGCAAGACCTTTTTTGTAGTTTATTTTTTCAGCCAGCACAATAGCCTGTTGCAGATAACCGGCGCTTTTGTCAGGGTCTATTTCTATATTGTTGAAAGCTATTGTATACAGCAGCTTAACTCTGTTACTGTCTGTCTGCGCGTTTTTGAGTTCAGCAAGCAGCGAGTCTACCTGCTCTTGCCCTTGTTTTTTTTGCGCAGGCAGTAGGAGCGGTAAGAGTAAGCATACAATAAACAGCGTTGTTTTCATTCCAGCTACAGTTCGGGGATACAGGTTAAAGTAGCAAGTTACGTATGGTTTAACCATCGGGCAAAATAGCTGACCTTAGCCAAACATAATTCAAAAGCAGGATTTAGATTACTGTTTTTTGTAAGTGTGCGCATTTTGTCCGCAACTGTGCACGTTGTGCGCAGCGGCTTGCAGCATTGTTTTTTGAGATTGCTTTTCGTGTTTTGGTTTGCGATTATGTAATTTGTTTTTTGTCAGTGGTTTAGACTTTTGTAGTTAGTTGTATATGCTTTTTTGTTTGCTTTTACTTTTTCTATCATCCTTAACCTACCCTATTCAGCGCTCCTTAGTATCGAATGCTACTGCGTTTATATCGTTTTGTTTGGCGGTAGTAGGTATGCATAGCGTTTTGCATTCGTGAATAATGACTTATAGTTGTTCGAATTCCAAATATTTTGCACCTGCTAGTTAGAAACATTTTAACTTTGTATTGTAATAAAAGGAGCGGCAGATGAACAGAATTTTTGTTGCGTTGTGCATGTTTTTTGTTCACAGCGCACTCGGACAGGACACCACCACCACACGAACACCGTTTGAAAACATGGATGCCTCATGGATAAACGGACAAAACAGACAGACAGATTTTCCGCTGACGGTAAAAGATAAAAGTACCGGCGCTCCTATAGTAACAGGCGTACTTTTTACTGATTGCTATTACAATTACGATTTCAACAACCCTAAAGACAATACGCACAACGTATCGTCGAGTATTGGCCGCGCCAACGAGTTTTGCGTCAATCAGGTGAGCGTAGGTTTAGAGAGCGGTTATAAAAACGCCATAGGGCGCCTATGGCTACAGTATGGGCAGATGATATCGCTTGTGCAAGAGCAGGACGCATCCACCCTTCACGGCAGAAATACCAGCATAGATAATCTGAAATACATAAGAGAGGTTGCGGCAGGCTATCATTTCGACAAGTGGTATGGCATAAACGTGGAGCTGGGTATGTTTATGAGTTACATAGGTCTGGAAAGTTATGTGCTCAACGAAAACTGGTGCTACCAGCGCAGCATGCTGTGCGAGTTTACTGCATTTTATTTTACCGGCGCTCGGGTGCAAGTTTTTCCGTCTAAAAAAGTAAAGACGGAATTGTGGTTGATGAATGGCTGGCAATCGTACAACAGTTATAACAACCGTCCGGGTATAGGCAGCGCTACAATGTGGCGGCCAAACGAAAATCTACAGTTGGTGGCCAACTTTTATGTGGCGGGCGAAGACACGCGGAGCAATGATAAAGCATTGAGATTTCATCACGACCACAGTATTGTTGGGCGTTATTATCACAATGCTACGGCACGCGGCATATCGCAGGCGGCATGGAGTATCAATAATCATTATGGTTTTGAAACAGGCGGCGGCAAGCAGGCATCAGCAAATTATATGTTGGGTAGCTCTGTCGCCAATAGGCTGTGGTTTTTTCATAACAAAGTTGGCCTTACGCTTCGGGGCGACTATCTTACCCATCCCGGGCTTTATCTGGCTCCGTCTCCTTCGCCTGTTGCTCCTAACCGGTATTCTGCCGCCATAGCGGCAAACAGTAACCACGCATTGAATATCCTTCAAGGAGTGGCTACTGTTGACTTTATGCCCTCGCAGCATTTCACATTTAGGCTCGAATACGGCTACAGGAATGCCAATGTGCCGTATTTTGCAGGAGCCGGCGGCACTACCTCGCCCGATGGCTGGGCGAGCACACCCGCCGGATCGTGGCAACCCTCATTGACCCGCGACGAACACCGCATCACGGCGGCATTTTGTTTTAGGTTGTAGTGTTTATTGCTTTGGGTTGGTCTAATACTTGTCTATCAGCTCCGTAATGATATCTATCTCTTCCTTTATTTCATCGCGCATCTGTAATATTGTTTTTTGGTCAAAGTCTGCAAATTGCTCTACCGTCGCTGAGAGCGCTGCAAGTTGTTCCAGGCCTGTAGATACAGCCGTGCCATATAGTTTGTGGCCAACGCTGTTTATGCCATGTAGGTCTTGTGTACTTATATGATTGTCCAGATTTTGTAGCGCGTCTTGTATTTCGCTTTTCACCATTTTCAGCAATTCCCTTATTACCTTATCATCGTTGCCTAAATAGCTTTTGAGTTTTTCATCTGTGAAATGCGGGCGGGTAGTGGTTTGCGGTACAGCCGTTGGCAACGGTTCGCTGTTACGCTCCAGCCAATTGGCAAATACTGTAGTCAACGACTGCTCGACTATAGGTTTTACCACATAATCGTCCATTCCGGCCGCCAGACATTTTTCTTTTTCACCTTTTACATTTCCAGCCGTCAGGGCTATTATCGGCATATGCTTATCCGTATGTTGCTTTCTTATTGCCTGCGCTGCCTCATATCCATTCATTTCCGGCATCTGTATATCCATAAGTATCAGGTCGGGGGTATACTTCAAGCAATTTTCTACAGCTTCTACGCCATTTTTCGCCTCTATAATTACGGTGTCTGGCGCTATTTTTTGGATAATTGTTTTTGTGAGCAGCATATTAATGGCGTTGTCTTCTGCCACTAATATGGAATAAGATTTTTGCGGAATTGTGTGTTGCGTGATTTGATTGGTATCGGCGCTGGTAGCAGTATTGTTCAGGTGCGACAGCGCATAATAGATATCCTGTATTTTGGCTGGTTTTACCAGTCTGTGCGTTACGTTCATGGCTTCGCATGCGGCGGCAAAATTGTCGGCTACCGACGAACTGAACATCAGCATTACAGGCAATTCGCCTACTGGGCCATGAAAACTATCCCTTATTTTTTTTATGGTTTCCAGTCCGTCCATATACGGCATGTGGTAATCCATAATTACCACGTCAAATTTTTTGCCGCCACCCAGCAATTGCAAGGCTTCAAAGCCGTTTGAAGCTTCGGTTGACGCTATGTTTTTGAGCAGCAATATTTGTTTTAGTATGGTTCGGTTGTTTTCATTGTCGTCTACAATAAGTACATTTTTTATTTTGTCCAGATTATCCCACGCAATAGCTCCGCCGGCTTCCGACTGGAAGGTGACATCGAAATAGAAATTGCTGCCTTTACCGGGAGCGCTCTCCAATTGCAACCTGCT
>CAZLPE010000149.1:0-8413 GCA_964561325.1 uncultured Flavipsychrobacter sp. | reverse complement strand
ATACAGGAGCTGGACAACAGCTTGCCGCCATGGTGGAAATATGGTTTCTATCTTACCATTGTTGTGGGCATCATTTATGTTTACCGTTTTCATTTCTCTCACGATGGTCTTAGTCAGGAAGAGGAGTTTGCAGAAGAAATGCAACTTGGCGAAGAGGCAAAAGCAGCTTATCTGGCCAGCTCAGCCAACAATGTTGATGAGAACACAGTAACAATACTAACTGGCGCCGGCGAGCTTGCAGAAGGTAAAGATCTCTTTACAAAGAACTGCGTAGCCTGTCACCTGGCAGATGGCGGCGGATCTGTAGGACCAAACTTTGCTGATGAATACTGGTTGCACGGCGGTAGTATCAAAGATATATTTAAGAGCATCAAGTATGGCTGGCAGGAAAAAGGTATGAAAAGCTGGAAAGACGATTTCTCGCCAAAACAAATTCAGGAACTGGCTACCTATGTAAAATCTTTTAAAGGCACACATCCTGCAACGCCAAAAGCGCCTCAGGGAGAACTGTATATAGAAGCGGGCGCAGCTCCTGCAACGGCTGATAACGCCGCTGCGGATACAAAAGCTACCGATACAACAAAGGTGGAGAAAGGAAAGTGAGTAAATTAGTTGTACGAAATAAATAATCATGAACGATTCAAATAATAAACAAGAGTCAGGTTCTTTTAGAAATAAAATTGCAACGGTGGACGAAAAGGGGAAACGCGTATGGCTGTTTCCCCACAAGCCGTCTGGTAAACTCTACACAGCCCGAACCTGGGCAACCTTAGCCTATCTGGTAGTTTTCTTTGGACTGCCGTTTATAAAATACGATGGGCACCCGGTATTTCTGATAAACATTCTGGAACGCCGTTTCATACTTTTTGGGCAGATTTTCTGGCCGCAGGATTTCTTCATCTTTGCCTTGGGTATGGTGGTATTTATAGTGTTTGTTGCGCTATTTACCGTTGTTTTTGGCAGGGTCTTTTGCGGGTGGGCTTGTCCTCAAACCATTTTCATGGAAATGGTGTTTAGGAAGATAGAATACATGATAGAGGGTGATGGGCCAGCCCAGAAAAGAATGGCTAATGCAGGATGGACTACAGAAAGAGCTCTCAGACGGGCAGCTAAGCTGGTAGCATTTTGGTTGGTTAGTTTTGTGATTGCCAATACTTTTCTTGCATATATAATTGGCGTTGATGAGTTAGGTAAACTGGTGAGTGAACCGCTCTCTAAGCACTTAGGTACTTTTATTTCGTTGGTCATATTTACTACTGTGTTCTTTTTTGTTTACCTATGGCTGAGAGAACAGGTGTGCACAGTGATATGCCCTTATGGTCGTATGCAGGGTGTATTGCTCGACCGCGATTCTATAATTGTTGCTTACGATTATAAAAGAGGCGAAAAGCGAGGGAAGTTTCATAAAAACGAACAGAGAACGCTCGGCGACTGTATTGACTGCGCGCAATGCGTTAAAGTTTGTCCTACTGGTATAGACATTCGCAATGGCACACAGCTGGAATGTGTGAACTGCACAGCATGTATAGATGCCTGCAACCACATGATGGAGGCAGTGGGTCTACCAACCGGGTTGATAAGGTACGCATCGGAAAACAATATTGCTGAAAAACGCAAATGGGTGTTTACTTGGAGAATGAAGGCATATAGTGTGGTTATGTGTTTGCTGTTGGGTATATTAGTATGGTTGCTTGCCAGCAGAACAGACGTGGGCGTGACTATATTACGTACTCCGGGTCAACTGTACCAGGAGCAACCCAATAACCAAATGAGTAATTTGTATAACTACAAACTACTGAATAAAACCTTCAGAACAAAGGAGCTCGAATTGAAGCCGGACAATTTTGAAGGATCTATTAAATTGGTGGGAGAAACAAAATTGCTGGTTCCGCAAAATGGTATTACTTCTGGTTCTATGTTTGTATTTATAGATGATAAAGAAGTGAAAAACAGAAAAACAACACTGAAGATTGGCGTTTACGAGGGCGGTAAAAAAATTAGCACTATTTCTACAACGTTCCTTGGGCCTTTTGGTGGTAAATAATCAATTAATACAGTATAAACTATATCAAGTAAACTTTTAAAAAGAAAGATCATGAGAATAGGGTGGGGTTGGAAAATAGGTATTATGTATGGCGGATTTGTGGCATTGATATTGTTTTTGGTGATATCAAGCAGCCGTCAGCAAATAGATCTTGTGTCGAAGAACTATTACGATGCAGAAATAGGTTACCAAAAAGTAATCGACGCAGGCAAAAACCAGTCCGAATTGTCATCGGCGTTACAGATTCATGCGAATGAGCATTCGGTAGCAATCGATTTTCCGGACGATTTTAAAAACAAGAGTATTGAGTGTAATGTTCAATTTTATGCTCCGGTTAATTCGGCATGGGACAGAACATTTACAATGAATACACAGTCGAACACAATTGCAATTTCGCGCGAAAAGTTGAAGAACACTCGTTATACGGTGAAAATCAATTTTACAGTTGATGGTAAGGCCTATTATCAGGAATCAGAACTTTATCTGCACGTATAATGAGTACGCTGACATTTACCATGGCATTTCTTATGGGCTTCACAGGCAGCCTGCATTGTGCAGGCATGTGTGGACCCATACTAATGATTATGCCTTTTCAGGCTTTTGAAGGCGCTAAACGAGCTTTGGCAATGGCGTTATACCATTTTGGGCGTATTTCTGTTTATGCTTCTTTGGCTTTGGTATTGCATTCATTCCGTAGTTTGTTCGATCCTAAGTTGCAGCAGTATTTATCTATTGGTTTAGGCGGTGTGTTGCTCATATTAGGTATTCTATCGTTTGTACCCAATCATTTGCTGAAAATTAAAGCGCCCTGGACAGAAATGGTAAAACGGCAGTTGGGTAATATTGTTGGCCGTCCTGGCCTTGGGGCTATTACAATTTCCGGAATGCTCAACGGTTTATTGCCCTGTGGATTGGTTTACATGGCGCTATCAGCATCTATGACCGCAAGTACTTCGCTGCAAACCATTTTGCTTATTTATTCTTTCGGCCTCGGTACTGTACCTATGCTTATTGGCATAAGCATGCTTAGATCTAAATTATCTTTTTTGCGCTCTAACAATGTAAGGAAGTTGGTTCCAGTGATGGTGTTTGCTTTTGGTTTCTTGTTCGTACTTCGCGGCATGAACTTGGGCATACCTTATCTGAGTCCTAAAGTAGAAGTTGCCGAGCATGAAGTGAGATCATGCTGCAGTAAGCATAAAAAATAACAAGATTATAAAAGTAAAAAAAAGCGAGAGCGGCTGTTGTTATACCTGCCGCTCTCGCTTTTATGTATATTGAGGAAAATAATAAATGTTAATGTCCTGCTTTTGCGCTGAGGTGCAACAACATATCGGCAGTCATTTTATCGAGGTCAAACTCGTTTTTCCAACCCCAATGTTCACGCGCTGCGCTGTCGTCTATACTCTTTGGCCACCCATCTGCAATTTTCTGTCTGAAATCGGGATTATAATCGATTGTGAAATCAGGTATGTGTTTTTGAATTGAAGCGGCTATTTCTTTTGGCGAGAAGCTCATCGCCGACAGATTGTATGCCATTCTTGTTTTTATTTTTTCGGCAGGCGCTTCCATAAGTTCAATAGTTCCGCGGATAGCGTCATCCATATACATCATGGGCAGGTAGGTGTTTTCTGACAGGAACGATGTGTATTTCTTGTTTTTTAGCGCTTCGTGGTATATTTCTACAGCATAATCGGTGGTGCCGCCGCCTGGTTCAGACTTCCAGCTTATGAGACCCGGATACCTAAGGCTGCGTACATCAAGACCCCAACGCTGGTTGTAATACTGGCACCAAAGTTCGCCGGCATACTTGCTTATGCCATAAACGGTTTGGGGCTCTATTACGGTTTCTTGAGGTGTATTGTGATGCGGTGTAGACCGGCCAAATACTGCAATAGAACTTGGCCAATATATTTTAGTCAGTTTTTCCTGTACGCCAAGTTCCAATGTTTGCAAAAGGCTTTGCATATTTATTTCCCATGCCTTCTTCGGATCTTTTTCACCGGTTGCCGATAGCAACGCAGCCAGAAGATATATTTGTGTTATGCCTTCTTTTTTCACCAACTCCAGAGTAGCATTGGCGTCCATAGCATTCAGTATAGCATATGGCCCACTATCTTTCAGCAATGGGTGCGCCTCTTTAATATCAGATGCTACTACATTGTCTTTGCCGTAAACATTACGTAAGGCCAAAGCAAGTTCAACTCCTATCTGACCGCCGGAGCCAATAATCAGTATTTTTTCTTGTTTCATGTTTGTTAGAAAATCAAAAGGTGATGCCACTTTACGGGTGGAAATTGAGCAATGAATTTGTGATAAACTGTGGCTGTAGTAGTACAGACACGAGTAAAATTCGGATACTAAAGTAATAAGAATACCGCTTATTTTTTAGCGGTATTCTTATATTATTGTATTAATTAGCCATTGCAGTTTTGATATTGCTCATAAACTGGTCGAACAAATACCTTGAGTCGTGTGGACCCGGAGTGGCTTCCGGATGGTATTGTACTGAAAATGCCGGCCGGTTCTTTACTCTGATTCCTTCAATAGACCCATCATTAAGATTCAGGTGGGTTATCTCCACTTTATCGTTATTTTTAATAGACTCTGGGTCTACGCCAAATCCATGATTTTGAGTAGTGATTTCGGCTTTTCCAGTCAGCAGATTTTTCACAGGATGGTTTAGACCTCTGTGTCCGTGGTGCATTTTGAATGTAGAAATACCATTTGCCAACGCTAATAACTGGTGTCCTAAGCATATACCGAATAGCGGTAGACCTGTAGCCAGAATATCTTTTAGGGTAGTTACGGCGTAGTCCATAGAGGCCGGATCGCCGGGCCCGTTGGATACGAAGTAGCCGTGCGGCTCAAAAGCAATGAGCTCATCTATAGCGGTGCGCGCCGGAAATACCTTTACGTATGCGCCGCGTTCTGTAAGGCAATTTAAGATGTTTTTCTTAACGCCAAAGTCTAAAACTGCTACGCGAATATCAGATAATGGGTTGCCAAGAGTGTATGGCTCCTTGGTAGACACCTGCGACGATAACTCAAGACCAGCCATGTCGGGCACATTTGCCAGGGCGCTCTTTAGATTTTCTAATTCTGAAAACTCAGTCGAAATTACACAGTTCATAGCTCCCTTGTTGCGAATGTGTTGCACTAAGGCGCGTGTATCTACACCAAAAATAGCTACAATGTTGTTTTTTACGAGGTAGTTTTCCAGGCTGTCGCTTGCTACCATGCGAGAATAACGGTAGGACACGTTTTTGCAAATAAGGGCGCTGATTTTTACCGAGTCGCTTTCCACATCGCTTTCTTTTACGCCATAATTGCCTACATAGGCGTTATTCATTATGAGTACCTGACCTGTGTAGGATGGATCGGTGAATACCTCCTGATAACCGGTCATTCCGGTATTAAAGCAAATTTCTCCGCCTGCGGTTCCTTTAGCGCCAAAAGATTTACCCTTGAAAAGCGTACCGTCCTCAAGCAACAGCCAGGCCGGGGTATTATTATGTGTTGGAGTCATTTTAAAAAAACAAATTGTGCAAATGTAAGTCTATTTGCTCAATTGCTTGTCTGTTTCCGCATTTTAACGCTGTCAGACCACTATATTTTTTGCACGCGCTGCTCACAATTTTATTACAACGCTATACCGCTAACAATCATGAAACAATAGTTTTTGCCTGAAAGCCCCCGGAGTGGCTCCCTCGCTTTTTTTAAACATTTTGATAAAGTTGTTTACGTCGTCGAAGCCTGTTTCCATACTTATTTGCTGTATAGTTTGCGTAGTGCTGGCTAACAGGTGTTTTGCTTTTTTCAGGCGCTCTCTTATTATATATTGTACAGGCGTTATGCCATATTCCCGTTTAAAAGTGCGGAACAATTGCGTTCTACTCATACATGCTTTTTTGCAAAGCATATCTACGTCTATTCTGTTATTTAGATTTACGGTAATGTACCTGCTTATTTCCTGAAACGGTCCATGGTAGGATACTGCCTTGTAGTTGTTATCCAGTTGGCCGAGGTGCTGTATTTGAGCCAAGCGCACAATGAGCTCTTTAAGCGCGAGGTCTGCAAGTATGTCTTTTGTGGTGTTTTTTTCGGTGCACACGCTCACCATTTTATTGATCACGTCGGCAAGTGCGGCGTTGTTTTTCAGGTGGGTAATCTGATGACTTATAGACCAGTATTCTGATGGAGTGGCGCGTGGGTAGTTCTCATTCAGAAAGTCGACCGTGCTCGATATTATTCGCTTATCGAGGGTGAGCGCTATACACTGCGTTGGGTTGGTTTGTTGCGCTTCGGGAAAGTCAATGTACATTCTTGATCCGGCAGGCGCTAATACGGTTTCGCCGGGGAAATAATCGAACCGATCTATTCCGGGCATGTGCATTACTTTTTTGCCGCGCACCATGCTGGTTATAACAATATCGTGAAATGTTAGTTCTACCTTCTCTGCTATCCGATAGGTTTCAAAAACATTAAGTTCACAGTTATTGAGGTTATAAACGCTCCTGTTTTCTACATCTGTCAACAGTTTTTTTGGCGCCGTTAGCTGTATATGATTTACCAAACCCATGTTGTAACATCTTTCTAAGAGCAAGATAACACTAAAAAACGAGCGAAATACAATCGGGTACTTTAATACGATAAAACGCTATTTTTTACCTATCGTAAGGGTAATAATGAAGATAGTTTTGGGGTAACAAAAAAACGTATTTATGACTACCACAGCAAAGAATGCGATTATTCCTGAAAAAATAGGCAACGAATACCAATGGCCTGTATTCAAAACAAAATATGATAATTATATCGGAGGGCAGTGGACTGCACCGGTATCTGGCGAGTATTTCGATAATATTTCTCCAATTAACGGTAAAGTTTTCACCTCTGCTGCTCGTTCGGGCAAGGCCGATATAGATATGGCTATAACAGCGGCTGAACTGGCTTTTCCGTCATGGAGTAAAACTTCGGCAGCTAGCAGAAGCAATTTATTATTGAAAATTGCGCAAGTGATTGAAGATAATCTGGAGTATCTGGCTGTAGTAGAGACTATTGATAATGGTAAACCAGTACGCGAAACGCTTGCCGCAGACCTACCGCTTGTAGTAGATCATTTTCGTTATTTCGCCGGTGTAATACGCAGCGAAGAAGGCTCGATATCTGAGCACGATGAGTTTACGGTGAGTATTAATTTGCACGAACCATTGGGTATTGTAGGGCAGATTATACCATGGAACTTCCCATTGCTGATGGCTACATGGAAAATAGCGCCGGCTCTTGCGGCAGGATGTTGCACAATTGTGAAGCCGGCAGAACAAACGCCTACAAGTATTATGGTTATGTTAGAACTAATAGGCGATATCTTACCAGCGGGCGTACTAAATGTTGTTACCGGTTTTGGGCCAGAGGCGGGTAAACCGCTTGCTACATCGCCCCGAATAAGCAAAGTAGCTTTTACAGGTGAAACTACAACTGGTAGACTGATAATGCAGTACGCCTCTGAAAACCTGATTCCTGTTACAATGGAGCTGGGTGGTAAATCGCCAAATATTTTCTTTGAGTCGATTGCTGATGCTGATGACGAGTTTTTTGATAAAGCAGTAGAAGGGGCAGTATTATTTGCATTGAATCAGGGCGAAGTTTGTACATGTCCATCAAGGATATTAGTGCAAGAAAGTATCTATGATAAGTTTATGGAGCGTGTGGTAGCTCGCACAAAGGCTATAAAAATGGGCAATCCACTTAATACAGAGACAATGGTAGGCGCGCAGGCTTCAAACGATCAATTTGAGAAAATATGCTCTTATATGGATATAGGCATTCAGGAGGGCGCAGTAGCGCTCACCGGCGGCGGCGCTTGCAAATTGGATAATGGTTTGGAAAACGGATACTACATTCAGCCAACTATATTTAAGGGCAATAACAAGATGCGTATATTTCAGGAAGAGATATTTGGACCAGTTACGTCAGTAACTACGTTCAAAACTACTGAAGAGGCAATTGAAATAGCCAACGATACGCTATATGGATTGGGAGCAGGTGTGTGGACAAGAGACGCTCACCAGTTATATCAGGTACCTCGCGCTATTCAGGCGGGTAGGGTATGGGTCAACTGTTATCATGCCTATCCAGCGCATGCACCTTTTGGTGGTTATAAGAAATCTGGTTTTGGTCGTGAAACGCACAAAATGATGCTTAACCACTACCGTCAGACAAAAAATATGCTTATTTCGTACAACAAAAACAAGCTTGGATTCTTTTAATAGCTCTCTGGCTTTGAAGATCGAGTAATTTATAAACTTTGCAGGGAGATCGTAATGTTCTCCCTGTTTTTTTAAATATGCGCAGCAAATGTCTCAAATA
>CAZLPE010000148.1:0-8476 GCA_964561325.1 uncultured Flavipsychrobacter sp. | reverse complement strand
ACGTACTGCTTCTTGTTAAGCAGCAGGGCTTCGCCGGCAATGGTTTGTTCGCCGGTTTCTACATTGTATACAGCGCATTCGTACAGTACGCGATTTTTCTCTTTTACAATTTCCTTTACTTTTATTACTGCTTCATACTCGGTATCTACAAACATCGGGCGCAGCCACTTCATGCTCTGGCTCATGTACACATGTCCGTCGGCATACCAAAGCGCGCCAAATATTTTTGTAAAAACACTGGCACCCAAAAAGCCGTGCATAATGCACCTACCAAAAATACTCTCCTTTCCTGCTGCCTGATCTGTGTGCAACGGATTAGTATCGCCGCTAACGCGCGCGTATGTGTCTACATCGTCTTGGGTATAACTGTACTTATGGCGGAATTCATCACCTATCTGCAACATAATTATGTTTTTTGGCGGCGAAAGTAATAGTTTTTAATTACTTGTTACTACAATACAATACATAATTACCGAACAACCGCGCATAAAAAAACACGCTTGCTACGCAACAGAGAGTAAAATACAGGGAGATTTGTTTAATTAATTGTTATCAGCGCCACAAATGCACAATTTTACATTTGTTTAACTAAAATTTACATACCTTTGCACCGCCTATAGCAGGAGCATACAAGAAGAGAATTCACGAAATCTTTTGCTAAAATAGGTAAAATTTTCTTTTGCACAATTTTTGCCAAACATATTTTTTAACACAATAATCAATCACAATGGCTTTTCAAGACAACAATGTTGTAGAAACCATTATCGACACTCAGAAAAAAGTGTTAGATAACATAGTGGAAACCACTAAAAAATTCACCACTGGCGCCAATCCGATCAGTGAGACCATTGAAAAAGGAAGCGATTGGTATAAGAACTGGCTTGAAGACCAGAAAAACTTATTCGCAAAGGCGACAGCTCATGCTGCGCCAACCGCAGATAATGCAACCTCTACTACAGCTAACGATAATAAAGAACAACCTGCCGCCGAAAAAGCTACTGCTCCTCTAAATGAGTTCTACGAAAACTGGATGAACACTCAGATAAAATGGGCAAAGCAGATTTGGGAAAAAGGACAGGAAGCTGCTAAAAGCTTTACAGCGCCTACATCGTCTAACCACAATCCGTTCCAACCATGGACCGGCGGTCAGCACAACAACCCATTTGCTAACTGGCAAAATAACAATCCGTTTGCTAACTGGAACAACGGCGGCAACAATCCGTTTACTGCTTGGCAAAATGCATGGAACAACAACCAGAACCCAATGAACGCCTGGATGAACAATGCCAATGCTACCAACTGGATGAACCAAATGCAACAGGTGAATCCGTTTAATCAGGAAGCGTTTAAGAAAGCTACCGATACCATGACCGGCACTTTCACCCAGTTTTACAACAACCTGACCAATTCTTTTGGCGAGTGGCAGAAAAACTTCCAGAACGGAACAATTCAGGACGCTTTTAAAAACATGGCCAACAGCGGCGAAGGTTTTACAAAATTCACAGAAATGTGGATGCCAATGGTAAAATCTATTCAGGAGAAAACCTTTAACATGGACACTTACAAACAATTCATGAACCCTGAATTGTATAAAGACTTCATGGATAAGTTCTTTGGTTTTATGCCCGATGGCGCCCGCACTCAAATGCAGAACATGACCAACATGATGAATGACGGCATGAAACAAATGAGCGAAACAGGCATGAACGGCTACCACCAAATGCGCGATATGATGAACAAAATGACTGGTAACAGCAGCCAGATTTTCGGTAATATGCACAATGGTTATGCAAACTGGTATGGCCAGATGAACGAAGCTTTTGCACCGTTTACCAAGCTGGTTACACCATCGCAGCAAACCAAAAACATGCAGGAGTGGGCCGAAATAGGCAACCGCGTTATGGTGTACAACATAAAGAATGCAGAACTGCAAAATATGATCTACACGCAGGGCGCTAAAGTAATGGATAAGCTGGCTGAAAACGTAGCAAAGAAAATACAGGAAGGCGGCGAAGTAACCAGCATGATAGCGCTTTATCAGGAATGGCTGAACATTAGCGATAAAGTATATGTTAGCCTTTTTGAAAGCAGCGAATACAGCGCGCTGATGGCCGAAGTGGGCAGCATGCAAATGAAGCTCCGCAAGGATATAGAACTGCAAACTGAAAAAATGCTGAAAGACATTCCGGTAGCTACACGCAGCGAACTGGATGAAGTATACAAAACCATATACGACCTGAAAAAGCAGGTGCGCGAACTGGAAAAGAAAGTTGCTGAAACTAACGAAGCCAAAGAAGCGCCAATAGCCACAGACGAGAAAACAACCAAAGCCTCTAAGAAAGCCTAATACGCTATGATGTTAATGCAAAGCCGGGCGCTATTAAAGCGCCCGGCTTTTTTTAGTCCAATATTGCTGCTTCATCAAAATATTACCCTCAAAACAATACATAACTAATTAATAAATAGGCTAAACTTTACCACGCCGCGCAGGGTTTTTACTATCCCAAAAGTTAGATTTACTTTTGCGCGCAAATCTGTTTTTCCCGTTCATTTACAACGTTTCTCCACTATGAAGAAGATGTTTATTGCCGCTTTAGCTTGCATGCTCTCTATGTTTCAGTCGTATGGGCAAATTGACAAAGTTGAAGACATAAAAAAATTACTCCAAACGTCTAACAAAGACACCGTTGCCTGGATCCATGCCGGATTCCTGAACATTGGCATGAACGAAGGCTTCCTCCACAACTGGGCGGCAGGGGGCGAAGTAGCATCATTTGCGGTAAATGGCATTTTCAACGGCAGGCTCGACCGCCTGTATCACAGAGACATATGGAGTAACAACCTTGATCTTAGCTACGGCCTTACCTACAACTATTCTACCAGTTTCATACCGCGCAAAACAGACGACCGTATAGACTTTACGAGCAAATACGGCCACCATATAGACTCAAGCAAATTCCTGTTCTTCACTACCCTCTTCAACTTTAAATCTCAATTTACGAAGGGATACGACTATTCCCTGCCCAAATGGGACAGCACCCCTACGTCTAAATTCTTCTCGCCGGCATACTTTACCATAGCGCTTGGACTGGAGTACCGGAAAGGAAGCGACATATCCTTCTTCCTGTCGCCAATAGCGGGCAGGCTTACAGTGGTAGACAAATATTACACCTCAAAAAGCGCCGAAGGGGCTTATGGCGTACCCTACAATAAAAATGCATTTGCTCAGTTTGGCGCCTACTTTTCCGGCAGATACGTATACAACATCAACAAAAACATGATGTACAAAACGCGCCTGGACTTATATTCTAACTATCTTGCCAAAGACACAAAAGACACTTTGGGCAATGTAGTGAAGCGCGACAATCCCGGGAACATAAGCGTTCTGTTTGATAACCTGCTTGCCTGGAAAATTTCTAAGTTTGTAAGTTTGGCGTTTGGCGCCACATTTATGTACGACAATAATGTGCCCTACAGCAAAACCTATGTAGACAAAGCCGGCAAAACTGTGGACAAAAACGAACCCGCCAGCGAACTGGGATGGCTGCAGGTAAAACAAATGTTTACGCTGGGGGTAGCCTACAAGTTCTGACAATATTGCCTTTTTTATACACCGCTTACCAGTTCTACGTATAAAAGGCTATTTTTGACAATAGATGTCTGCAACTTATCAAATCAAGTTACCGCAGTTTGAGGGTCCGTTCGATCTGCTTCTGTTTTTCATAGAGCGCGACGAACTGGATATATACAACATACCCATAGCCAAGATAACCAATGAGTTTCTGAGCTATGTACATTCGCTGGAAGCGCTAAACATAGAGCTTGCAAGCGAGTTTATCTTGTTTGTGTCTACGCTCATGCGTATCAAGGCGCGTATGTTGCTGCCGCGTAAAGAGGTAGACGCGCAAGGCAAGGAAGTAGACCCCCGCCAGGAACTGGTAGATAAGATACTGGAGTACAAGCGATTCAAAGAAGCATCGGCGCTGATGGCTACGCTGGAAGCCGACCGCATGATGCAGCAAAAAAGAGGCAATGTAAAGCTGGAGATGGATAGCCTGGGCGAAACCTATTCCGAAGGCACCGAGATTCAGCAGGTAACCATGTATAAGCTGCTACAGGCGTACGAGAAAGTGATAAAGCGCTTCAACGAGCGCATGAACAAACCGCAACACGTAGTAGTAAAGTACAACTACAGCATGGAGGGGCAGCGCACTTTTTTACTGAGCTATCTGAAAGAACAACAAAAGGTATCTTTCGAAACCCTGTTTGCCAATTGCGAAACGCGTATACATGCTATTTTCACCTTTCTGGCTATGCTGGAGCTGATACAGCAAAAGTTTATGGTAATACTCATAGGCCCGGGACGCAACAACTTTATAGTAGAATGGGTGCCGCAAAAAGACGAAATAGCGGCACAGGCGCCCACGCTGGACTTTACCGCCGACGAAGGCGCCCTATAAATGGCACGCATTTTGTACTGAATATATTGCAGCATTGCTGCTCTGAAATTCCCCTTTAGCCGCTGTCGGACAGTGAAGCAGAGGGGATTTTTTATTTGCTGCTAATAGTTATTTCTTGGGCGGAACACCTCCATTCTGCAATACGCCCATGGCTGCCTGCATGCCCTGCTGCGCTTGCGTATAGTCGGGCTTAATCTTCAGGGCCATTTTCCACGAGGCTATTGCGTCGTTAAACTGCATGCTCGAATAATAAGCGCCGCCCATATTGTACCACAATTCGGCATTGGCAGAATCTAATGCCAATCCTTTTTTAAATTCGACAATTGCTTCGGGATATCTGCCAAAACGGCCATATTTATCCCAGCCGCGCTTGCTGTAAAAATCGGCGGCTATGCGGTACAATCCCGGCAATGTAGGGTATGTGGGATATAGCGTTTTCACTTTATTAAAGTTGGCCAATGCAGTGTCTATTTCGCCAAGCTTGTACCAGGCAATGCCCCTGTTCAGATAGCCCGCAACAAATGTAGGATGGAAGCTCAACGCATGATTGAGCATACCTATGGCATCGGTGAGGTATTTTCTACGCGTGCCCTCGTCTTTTTGATAGTCGGCAAGGGTGATGTAAGATGCTGCCACATTACCATTTACCAGCACGCTGTTAGGCACTGTCTTGATGTCTGCGCCAAAAAGGGTGCCATCGTTTTTCCAGTCGGCATTCCTCGAAATTGTTTTTATGCCGCACAGTATGATGATTACGCCCATAATGCCCGCCAACGCCTTCTGGCCGGCTGCCGCAGGCTGCACATTATTTACAGCCTTCACCAACAGATAAGCCACCGCAATGGCAAAACCTACCGATGAATGGTAGATGAGGCGCTCGCCCATGGTAGCGCCAATATCGAAAATGATATTGCACACCAACAGCAAGTGGATAAGGTAAAAAGCAATAGCAAAACTCATTATACCCGCTACCATACGCTTGTTGGTATTGTCTTGTTTCACGCCTGCCACTTCTGTCTTGGGCGCTGTTTTCAGTACCACGCTTACAAAGTAGACAAGAGTGCCCACCAGGCCGACATGCACTGTAATAGACAACCATACGCCCAGATTGCTGAAATCGCTGTAAGGAATAGAGCTGAATGAATAGTCGGCAGAGAGCGGGTGCGGAAATATAAGCAGCTTCAGGTAATTGAGCGAGGTAGATATTTCTGTAGCCAGTTTCTGCACCGGCGTAGCAAACAGATATGGATTGTTCAGTACTTCGTTAGTAGAGTTGGCGCCCATTTCGGTTACTATGCTGAAGCGCATCATCAGGTAGGCCGCTATCACCGCCGTAAAGGGCAGGAAGGTAAGAATACTTGTTTTGATAGAATCTTTATTAAAAATAACCAGCGACATGGGCAGCAACACCACCATAGTAATGGCGTATTCCTTTGATAAAAATGCAAAAAAGTAGCTAAGCATTGCCAGCAGCAGCATGCTTATTTTCTTTTGCTCGCGGTATTTGAAGGTGTAGATAAACGTGCCGCACATAAACAACAAAGACATAATCTCGTCGCGGCTCTTTACATTGGCTACCACTTCTGTGTGTATAGGGTGTATGGCAAACAGTATTGTGGCTATAAAAGCCATCATGGGCTCTGTTTTGAATACAATATACCGGAGAAAATACAACAGCGCTATTAACGAAAATATATACCACAGTACATTGAACACATGCCTGACGTGCATATTGAATATTAGTTTTTCTTCCTGCGGCCCGCGCACCCCATACGATATGTTCTGCTTCAACACACTATCTACCTTGTCTTCAGACACCGCCCCTAAAAACTGCTGCTCTATGGCAAATGTAACTATGGAAAGGGGGCGAAAACGACCGCCCTCCAGTTGGTTGGTAGTATTGAGCTGGCGGTAATAACTGTCGTAGGCATCCTTGGTAAGAATATTGGGTATGCCGGCAAAACCCTCCTGCACATATTCGTTCTTAACGATCACTATACCATCGTCGTGGGCATACTCGTTGAAAAAACTATTGAAGTAAAATATAAACGCGAGCAGCGACACCACAATAGCCTGCACCTTAAAATCGTAAACCGACAACGGCTTTTTAGGACCCTTTTCCGTAAGGACAGGCTCCGGCGCAGGCTTGGTTGTTTGCTGATTTGCCTGAATATTCTTTGGGTTGTTAGCTTTGGCCATGAAACGGTATTGTTCCCAAAAATAATTATTTATAGTTGCAAAAGAAGCTATTTCAACAAAATCGGAGGCAGCAATTTTGCGCTCCTGCCAGCTTTATGATGCACATGCCAATATAGAGTACATAATACAGCCGTCGCCCAACGCCCCACCCTGGCGCGAGCTACAATAGGCGCAACGTCATTTTGCGCTATTCAGAAATTGCACAATGGCGGCGTTCACCTCATCGGCCTTCTCCCATTGCACAAAATGCCCTGCATCCGGCAGCAGCAGCAGCTTGGCATTGCGTATACGGCCCACGCCGGCGGCGGCTACTTTTTCGGTGGTGGTGTGGTGCAGCATTTTGTTTGGTATCAGGGCGTCTTTGGCGCCAAAGATCACCAGCGCAGGCGTATCTACCAGATTCAGTCCGTCGTATACAGGCTCGTTCATCATAGCCGTTATGCAGGCGTCTATCATATGGCGGTAGTAGTTCATACGGTAGGTTTTCATAAGGGCGACCAACTCTTTTACCATACCATCGCCCTGGCGGGGCTGGCGGTAAAAACTACTCTCTATCGTTTGGCGCAGCGTTTGCTCATCGCTGGTCATAAATTCGAACATATGCCGGGTGTTGGCATAAAGCGATTTGTCGAGCGCAGAAAACACCTCGAACCCTGCCGGCGCGCACAGCGCCAGACTATCGGCGCAGCCTCTGTAGGTCAGTACCGACGTGAGCGCTATTTGTCCGCCCATAGAGTGCCCCACTATAGTTACGTTGGTAAGACGCAGGTTTTCTATTATGCGCACTACAGCCCATGCAAAAAAAGCCATGCTGAACGGATGCTCGTTGCGGTCGCTGAGGCCGTTGCCGGGCAGGTCTATAGCTATGCAGCGGTAGTGGTTTTTAAGGGAGTCTATATTTTTTTTCCAAGCCATAGCATAGTTGGCCATGCCGTGCACAAATAGCAGCGTTCTGTCGCCGGCGCCCTCGTCTATGTAGGCAATGGTAGTGTCGTCGGCTATTTTGCTATAGTGGGTAGCGTATGGGTAGGCAATGTTAGAAACCATATTTGTGCGGGCGCTTTGCGCCTTGCGGCGGCAACCTGCGCTAATTTATTCGCAATGATACCACATTTCGGCAACAACATGCACACAACTACACAATACTCAATATGCCAGGCTATTACAACCGTGGGGGCGTAGCCGATTGGCGCCTATTATTGGTGGGCGTCGCTATATAATTATTCCTTTACAATTTCGCATCTCTTCTTCTTACCAGATTCATTTACCTCTACAATATAGGCGCCTGCCGGTAATGTTTTTAAAGAAATAGCATTGTGAGCGGGTTCAATATTGCCCCGGTGTACCGCCTGCCCGAGCGCATTGAAAATACAAAAAGCCGACGGACTGGTCAGGCCATCTATAAACATTAGATTAGTAGCCGATACCGGATTGGGGTAACAGCTCCATGCAGCTTGTGATTCTGGCACAACAGGTACCGAAACAGCCGAATAAGTAACCTTCCGTATCCGGTAATTATAGCTATCAGCTATATATACGTTGTCACTATCATCTACTTTCAATCCACTGGGATGATAAAGCTCTGCAGCGTTTGCAGGTCCGCCATCGCCCGAAAAAGCGCCCGAAAACAGCCCGGTACCAATACCCGCATAAGTGGTAATGATACCTGCCGGATTTATTTTGCGTATCCTGCTTGTGTATTGGTCAACAATATACAGGTTCCCGTGTTTATCTATGCCTACATCAGTGGGCCCCCACAAACTGGCTGCAGTGGCTGCGCCTCCATCTCCGGCCAATCCGGCTGTTCCATTACCTGC
>CAZLPE010000147.1:3223-8698 GCA_964561325.1 uncultured Flavipsychrobacter sp. | reverse complement strand
AAATATTGATAATTCGTTGCTACACGCTTAATTCGAGAAACACCGGACAATGATCTGAATGTTTTACATCGGGCATAATTTCGGCATGCTTTAGCGTATCCTTTAGCGACTCTGTTACATTCAGGTAATCTATGCGCCAGCCCTTGTTATTGGCGCGCGCTCCTGCAAACTGGCTCCACCAAGTGTACTGATGCGGATTGGTATTGAAATGACGGAAAGTATCCACAAATCCGCTTTCAAAAAGTTTATCCATCCACGCGCGTTCTTCGGGCAAAAAGCCTGTATAGTTTTTATTGCGCACAGGGTCGTGTATATCTATTGCTTTGTGGCAAATATTATAGTCGCCGCACACAATCAATTTTGGTCGCGTCTTTTTCAGTTCGGTTATATTTTCAAAAAACTCGTCGAGCCACTGATATTTGTAGGTCTGCCGGTCATCGCCGCTGGTGCCGCTCGGGAAGTAGGCGTTCACCACCGTAACATCGCCAAAATCGAGGCGCAATACCCTACCCTCGGCATCGCTTTGCATTATGCCGTTGCCATAACCCACATAGTCGGGCGCCAGCTTGGTGAGCACAGCCACGCCGCTATACCCTTTCTTTTGCGCAGAGAAGGAAAACACCTCATACCCTGCCGCCAACACATCGGCAATCGGCACATCTTCCTGATTGGCCTTTATCTCTTGCAGGCATATTATATCGGCAGGGTCGGTTTTCAGCCAGTCTATAAATCCTTTCTTTACAGCGGCGCGTATGCCGTTTACATTATAGGTTATTATTCTCATGCTTGTTGTGTGCTTGTAGTGTAAAAATAGATAAAAAATGCTGCGCTCGCCCAGCGCACATATCAGCTATAGCAGCCCTTCGTCGGCAAAACTAAGGTATTTGTTTCCGCCCACTATTATATGGTCTATCAGTTTTATGTCCATCAGTTCGCCTCCACTTTTCAATCGTTGGGTTACATCTTTGTCTTCTCGGCTGGGTATAAGGCTGCCCGATGGGTGGTTGTGCGCAACTATCAGTTTATTGGCATTGTGCAGCAGGGCGTTTTTCAGTATCATTCTTATGTCTACCACTGTGGCGGTCATGCCGCCTGTGCTGAGCGTTTCCTGCCTTATCAGTTTGTTGCTTTGGTTGAGGTAGAGCACATAAAATACCTCGTTGCTGTAATCTTGCAGGGCCGCTACCACTATTTCGGCGGCATCGCGGCTGCTCGATATGGTTTGGCGCATCAACACATCAGCCATTTGCCGGCGCCGGCCCAGTTCCAAAGCTGCGCTTATGGTTATGGCTCTGGCCTCGCCTATGCCCTTGGTCTTTTGCATATCCATTACCGTTAGCCGGCCCAGCTCGCCCAGGTTGTTATTGGCCATAGCCAGAATATCCCTGCCCAGATCGAGCGCGCTACGGGTGCGGGTGCCGCTATTGATGAGAATGGCCATCAATTCGGCATCGGTGAGCGCGCCGGGGCCCTTCTGCAACATTTTCTCGCGCGGCCGCTCGTCTTCCGACCAGTTTTTTATGCTCTTAGACTCGTTCATAGGCAATGAAAATACAGGTTCAGTTGGTAAAACCAGCAAGAAGCGCGTATATTTTTTGCCGAGTATCATTAATCGCTATTTGCCAATAAACCGTTTGTTAACTTTGGCTTTTACCTTCGCGCCTAAACACTATATCTGTGGATCATAGTTTTGCTTACCTACCATACAAAAACACCGGTTTTTTCTCGGCATTAGTAAAGGACTACCTCGACAACTCACCGGAAATACAACCCTTTTACGGTTTTGCGCCTACTGCCAGCGGCCTCAACGAAGCCATTGCAGCGCGGCAGGCGTATAGCGTAAACAGAACCGCGCTGGTAGCGGCGCTCAATAAGCAATACGCCCACCTGACCACCACCACCCAAACAGCCGACAACATACAGTCGCTGCTTAGTGAAGATACCTACACGATATGCACAGCCCATCAGCCCAACCTGATGACCGGCTACCTATACTTTATATACAAAATACTGCACGCCATAAAGCTGGCAGAAGAGCTGAAAGCGCTACACCCCGCCAAGCATTTTGTGCCTGTGTACTACATGGGCAGCGAAGACAACGATATAGAAGAACTGGGAACTTTCAGGTTCAGGGGCGAAAAATATGTGTGGGATGGCGACGGACAGGCGGGCGCAGTGGGGCGTATGAATACCGCAGGGCTAAAACCTATGGTTCAACGCATGTTTAAACTTTATGGCCCGCCCGGCAAAAACTGCGACGATCTGCAAAATATGATAGAGCAAGCCTATCTGCATCATAATACCATTGGCGAGGCTACGCACTACCTCGTTAATGAACTTTTCGGGCGCTACGGATTGATCGTAGTAAATCCCGACGAGGCTATACTGAAACAACAGTACCTGCACGTGATGCAAGACGAGCTGCTATACCAGAATGCCTACCCCATCATCAACAAACAGATAGAAAAACTGGGGGAACGCTACAAAATACAAGCCAACCCACGCCCCATCAACCTCTTTTACCTAAACAACCAACTGAGGGAGCGCATAGAACAAAAAGCGGACAAATGGGTAGTGGTAAACACGGGCATAGAGTGGAACAAAGCAGAACTGCTAAGCGAACTACAAGAACATCCTGAACGGTTTAGCCCCAACGTAATGCTGCGGGGTATGTATCAGGAAACCATATTGCCCAATGTAGCGTTTATAGGCGGCGGCGCCGAAGTGGCCTACTGGCTGCAACTCAAAACCCTGTTTGCACACTATGGCGTGTTTTACCCCAGCATACACTTACGCCAATCTGTATTGTGGGCAGGCGCTGCAGAGACTGCCCTGCGCGAAAAACTGGAACTGACGATTGGTGATATATTTACACCACAGCTACAACTGGAGCGCGAATACGTGACCAACCACAGCGGCAACGACTGGCAGATAAATGCAGAATTAGCAACGCTGGAACAACTATTTGCTACAATAAAAGCAAAAGCCACCGCAATAGACCCAACGCTAAGCGCGGCATCGGGGGCGGCGCTGCACAAAATGAAAAGCCAGGTAGCAACACTGGAAAAGAAAATGCTGAAAGCGGAGAAACGCAAAATGGAGGTGCAAATGGCGCGTATAGCCCAACTGAAAAAAAACCTGTTTCCCAACAATAGCCTGCAAGAACGCGTAGAGAACTTTATGGAATACTACCTGAACTACGGAGCCGAATTTCTGGACATAGTAAAGGAGGGCATACAGCCGCTACAGCCAGCGTTTTTGGTGGTAGAAGCGCTATAGTTGCTTAGTTACTTCATAAGCTCATCATACCCAATAGTGGTATAGGGTACCGTAGTGTCTATAACGAAATACCGGTGATTAATTCTTGACGATGGTCTTTTCTCCCAACAGCCTATCAGGGTATCCTTACCACTGGTAAGGAAGTAGGTAAACTGATTGTTGTTGTTGAACAAAAACGTACGCTGAACCGGGTCGCCATTCAGACCCGAAATAAAAATACTCTCTACAGCTCCACCCCAGTTCATAATCAGCGCCTCATCTACTGCGGCATTGGTTGGGTTGATAATAACTTTTGTGAGCTTTTTTTCGCTCATCTTGTTGTTGATGGCTGCAAGTATCGCTATTCTGCCGGTAAATGGCGCAACAGCCGAAACAATATACGCTACCCTAACCAAAAACAGCAACGCCAATAGAGCCACAGTAGCGCCCGACCTAAGCGTAGGCAACGTATAATATACAAACGATGCACAGCAAATAATAGTAAGCGGCATATACTCGCTTTCCAGATAAAACCGATTAGCGGTTACATCCCAAAACGTGATGCACAGCAAACATACATAACCACAAGCATAGGCTATGCTGTACGCAAGCAGTACATATTTTTTAGCCTTGAGCAACGAAAAGCTACCCCATACAAATACTAACGGCACAAGCCAGTAGTTGGCAATAACGCCCTTGGCCAGATATTTGAACTGCGGCGATGAAATGATTGTTTTTATATGGGCCAGATTAAACGCATTGACCACCTCAATTTTTGTGCTGTCGTAACCCGTTGTTTTACCCTGGTGGTATTTCAGGTAGGCCAGTATAAGCAACGCAGCCGTGTAAACAACAGTTTGCAATCGCGAATACGGCCACTGATCGCCCTCTATGATCCAGAAGAACCACAAAAAAACCGCAACAACCATAACCAACGGATGGGTCCAGATAGCGAGGAATAAAGACGCAACAAAAAGAGGAAACGCTACAGCAAGCGGCGCCTTGCGCATAGCCGCCCACTTATTGACCATAAACGCCAGCAACAACCATGCTACGCCCTGATGAATCTCGTTGTTGGGCCAAAAATACGTAGCGCTTACAAACAAGGTAAGGTAAAGTGCGAAAAGCGTTGCGAGCGCATACTCGCGAAAACGGAACAGCAACAGCAAACCTACCGTAGCATAAAAAATGTAAAAACTGGCAGAATATAGCGCCATAACGCCCCGCAGCGGCAAATGCAACCACATAGCTACTACCGGAAAGGACTGAGTAATAAACGACCCGTACCTGAAATCGGCAACCTGTATGGCTTGTTCGTTCATGATACGCCATAAAATGTGCGGTGCATCTATAAAAAGCATACGCTCTTTATAATAATATACCGCCCCTGCCAGCAACGCCAACAACAGACACGATACCGTCCATTTTATAGCGTTGGCATTGTTCCACTCTTGGCGACCATGTGCAGGACTAACAGGCATAGGTTGTAAAAGTAGCTAAAAATAAAGCAGCAGAAACAGCCACAGAACCGACTGAGGGACGCTATTACAAAACAATAAATAGTTATAGCATAATTTTTGTGCGTTATATTTGCACAAAAAATCAAACTCCGATGAAACGCACTCTTCTACTCACCGCAATAGCCGCATCGCTTTTGTTTGCTAACCGATCAGAGGCGCAAGTGCCTATTGTATCTAAACTGATACCCAAAGTAACGCTTGGCGTAAAACTTGGCGCCAACTTCCAGCAATTGTCTGGCGACACTTGGGAACAAAAATTCAAACCCGGTATTCTTGCCGGCGGATTTGTAGGCGTATTCAAAAAGAAAATAGGCGTTCAGGCCGAAGTATTGTTCAAATCTGTACGTTATAACGGCGCCACCATTATGGGTGTGAGCACTGGCCATGCAAATGGTTTCTATCTGGATATTCCTGTATTGTTTGAATACAAGGTTGTGCCAAGGTTGTGGATACAGGCAGGCCCACAGTTCAGCACAATGCTGGGCGCATACGATCAGGACAATAACTCTGTAAAAAGCTCGTTCAAATCGACCGACATAGCAGGAGTAATAGGAATAGAAGGTAAGCTGCCGCTGAAACTAAGCGTGGGCGCAAGGTATATGTACGGCTTCGGCGATATTAATGCCGCAGACAACCATCCCGACAGCGACAAATGGCATAACAGCGGATTTCAGATATATGCCGGTTTCCGTTTCCT
>CAZLPE010000147.1:0-3123 GCA_964561325.1 uncultured Flavipsychrobacter sp. | reverse complement strand
TACAGCGCTGACGGGAAAGACCAAAGAAGTTTTGACATAGCAGCAGATTAGCAAAAATGAGCGTATATGCTCAAAAAGCCGTGCCAATTTGCATCGGACGGCTTTTTATATTTTTATTTAATTGAGCCACAACGCGCTACGGTTACCCGAAACTGCATTACTGGTAGCTATATGCAATTTGTATCTTTCAGTGTAATGATAAGCGGCAACGCTTAGCGCACTACTGAAGGTGTAAACAAATGATTGGGGCAGCCATATTTTTTAGACCCATTGCAAGAGGCCGTCATTACGAGTGCTATTATTGCTACAATCGGGGCTATACGGCGTATTTTAGAAATTAGCGGCATACGTTTTAAAATTATGAATAGTAAAAAGCTCGTTTAACTTTGTACGAAGATACACAAAACTATGAGAAATATACACTTTATAGCTATTGGCGGCGCTATTATGCATCAATTGGCTCTTGCCTTGCAACGTCAGGGTTATAATGTTACCGGCAGCGACGACGAAATAAACGATCCCGCCAAAACAAATCTGCAAAAAGCGGGTTTGCTCCCTGAAAAAATGGGCTGGTGGCCCGAAAAAATTACGCCAGCCACGGGCGCGCAACCCGATGCCATAGTGCTGGGCATGCACGCCAAGGGCAACAATCCCGAACTACTGGCGGCACAGGCGGCGGGCATACCTATCTACTCGTTTCCGCAATATGTATATGAGGTAAGCAAAAACAAAAAACGTGTAGTTGTGGCCGGTAGTCATGGCAAGACCACCATCACCTCTATGATAATGCACATACTCAAGCACGAAGGCGTACACTTCGATTATCTGGTGGGCGCCCGCGTGGCCGGCTTCGATCAGTCGGTGCAGCTATCAGATGCGCCGCTTATTATTCTGGAGGGCGACGAATATCCGGCGTCTGTAATAGAAAAACGCCCGAAGATATTTTTCTATCATCCGCACATCAGCGTACTGAGCGGCATAGCATGGGACCATATCAACGTGTTTCCTACCTACGATATTTACTTTAATCAGTTTGAACAATACCTGCAGGGTATGGACAAAACCGCGCAACTGTTTTACAACAGTGAAGATGCCGAAGTGGTGCGGGCTGTTGCCGGCGCAGGCGGCAATATAGCCGCCACGCCCTACGCTACCCCGCCCTTTCATTACGAAAACGGCGCGGCAGTGATGGACACTACACATGGCCCGGTTACCGTGTCTGTGTTTGGCAGACATAACTTGCAAAACATGCAGGCAGCCATAAGCGTTTGTATGGAACTGGGCATTACAGAACAAAACTGCTATGCAGCCATTGCTTCGTTTACAGGAGCCGCCCGCCGATTGGAGAAGGTAAAAGAAGAGCCCAACCTACTGGTATATCGCGACTTTGCGCATGCGCCCAGCAAACTGAAAGCCACCCTCAATGCAGTAAGAGAAGCGTACCCCGACCACGAACTGATAGCCTGTTTTGAACTGCATACCTTTAGCAGCCTTAACGCCCAGTTTTTGAGCGAATATGCCCACAGCCTCGACGCCGCCGATACAGCCATAGTATACTTTAGCCACCATGCATTGCAACTGAAAGGGCTGCCCGAACTGGACAAAAACGAAGTAACCAAACACTTTGGCCGCAACGACCTGGTAGTGATAGATGAAAAACAACAACTGGAAGCAAGGGTTAACGAATTGACTACAAACTGCAAACGACCTGCTTTTTTATTGTTAATGAGTTCCGGCACATTCGACGGAATTGATTGGAATACCGTAAGTTCGCACAAGAATATATAAAACCAAACATGCCAAACCTGACTTTAAAAAGGCCTATCATATTTTTCGATCTCGAAACAACAGGAACCGACAATGTGCGAGACCGCATTGTGGAATTTGCCTTTGTAAAGTTGTCGCCAGATGGCAAAAGAGATAAATATACAAAACGCATCAATCCGGGTATACCAATACCGCCCGAGGTGACGCTGATACACGGTATAAGCGACGAAGACGTAAAAAACTGCCCTACCTTTAAGCAGGTGGCGCACCAGCTATACGACTGGATGAAGGGCTGCGACCTGGGAGGATACAACTCCAGCAAATTTGACCTGCCGCTGCTGGCCGAGGAGTTTTTGCGGGTAGGTATAAATGTAGATTTTACCGAGCGCAACATGATAGATGTGCAGCAGATATTCTTTAAAATGGAAGCGCGCACGCTTAGCGCCGCCTATGCATTTTATTGCAACAAAGAACTATCGAACGCACATAGCGCCGAGGCCGATATAGAAGCAACCATAGAGGTGCTGGCTGCGCAACTGGAACGATACCCCAACCTGAAATCGGATGTGCCATCGCTGCACCAGTTTACGCATACAGATGAATATGTAGACTATGCGCGCAGAATAGTAATGAAAGACGGCCACCCGATATTTAACTTTGGTAAACACAAAGGCCGTAAGGTAGAGGACATATTTAATGCCGAACCACAGTATTACGACTGGATGATGCAAGCCGATTTTGCACTGCATACCAAGCAAAAAATATCTGAAATACTAAACCGGATGAAATTAAAAAAGGCCGGACTGAAAGTTTAGCAAAATATTTCAACATAATTGCCTACAATATCCTTATTTTGCCACCTAATTTTTTAGCCTGATTGGACAAACTCGTAATAATACCAACCTATAACGAAAAGGAAAATATCGAAAACATCATTCGTAAGGTTCTTTCATTGCCCGGCGGTTTCCATTTGCTGATAGTGGACGACGGATCGCCCGACGGCACAGGAAACATTATAAAAAACCTGCAAAAAAGTTTTCCGGGTAGCCTGCACCTTATGGAGCGCAGCGGCAAGCAAGGGTTGGGCACTGCCTACATTGCCGGTTTTAAGTGGGCGCTCAAAAATAATTATGAATACATCTTTGAGATGGACGCCGATTTCTCGCACGACCCCGAAGACCTGAGCAGACTATACGACGCCTGCACACATGGCGGCGACGTGGCCGTGGGATCGAGGTACACAAGAGGCGGCAAGGTGGTCAACTGGCCTTGGGATAGAATATTTATATCTAAAGGCGGCGCGCTATACACCAAACTCATTACCCGGATGCCAGTAAACGACCCTACAGCGGGCTT
>CAZLPE010000146.1:0-8720 GCA_964561325.1 uncultured Flavipsychrobacter sp. | reverse complement strand
CCTGCCTGTGTGAAACGGAAGATGTTATCTACGAAGAAAAGGATGTCTTTTCCTTTGCCAGTACCATCGCCATCGCGGAAGTATTCAGCAATAGTAAGACCAGAAAGAGCCACACGCGCACGCGCTCCGGGTGGTTCGTTCATCTGTCCGAAAACGAAAGTCGCTTTACTGTCTTTCAGTTCGTTCATATCCACTGTGCTAAGATCCCAGCCGCCTTCTTCCATGCTGTGCATGAATTTCTTGCCGTATTTTACAATACCTGCCTCAATCATTTCACGCATCAGGTCGTTACCTTCGCGGGTACGCTCGCCCACTCCTGCAAATACAGAAAGACCTGCATAAGCTTTCGCGATATTGTTGATCAATTCTTGAATCAATACTGTTTTACCAACGCCCGCGCCGCCAAACAAACCAATTTTACCACCCTTTGCATAAGGCTCGATCAGATCGATAACCTTGATACCGGTGAAAAGGATTTCTGAGGCTGTACTCAGGTTTTCAAACTTCGGAGGCTTAGCGTGAATCGGACGTCCGTTTGTTTTATCCGGAGCCGCCAATCCGTCGATAGCATCGCCGGTTACGTTAAACAGACGACCGTTTATCTGATCGCCGATTGGCATAGCTATTGCTTTGCCGGTATCAGTAACAGCGGCGCCGCGTACCAGACCTTCGGTACCATCCATGGCCACAGCTCTTACGCTGTCTTCGCCAAGGTGTTGTTGTACTTCAAGTACCAATTTGTCTCCGTTATCGCGAGTAAGTTCCAGCGCGTTAAATATTTCGGGGAGTTTGCTTCCGCCACCAAAATAAACGTCCACAACCGGCCCGATAATTTGTTTGATTTTACCAACGTTAGGCATAAATGTCAGTTAATATATATAAGACTGTGAAATTTTTTGCAAAGGTAACGCTATAAATTAAAATGGAAAAATTTAAAAGTAAAAAACAGCGATCGTAATATGCTCTTTACCCACATTGTGCATTATAATTGTGGGTAACCCGCCACTACCTCATCCAACTTTCAAACCTCTTCCACAGCAGCGCAGCGCTTATTGCTTCATCCAGCGCAATGCTATAGAGGTGTGCCCTCCGCTTAACTTAAATATATACATACCCGGAGCAAAGGCGCCCGCATCAATGCGTTTTGTAAAGTCGCCCGACGTCCATGTATCGGTTTTCATTTTTCTGCCGGTAGCATCATAAATGCTTAGTTCGCAGTTTTCGTTCAGCGGTTCGTTAGCGTTTACGGTCACTATGCCGCCAGCCTCTGTTGCTATCCAGTAGTTATTAGCAAGATTGGTAAGCGAGCCCGTATGCAAAGGGTCGAAGGTGAATGGCGTAGATATGCCTTTACAACCAGCCGAATCTACTAAAACAGTATAGGTGCCCGGAGCAGGAAAAGTATATGAATTTGTTGTAGCTCCTGTAATTGGCGATATACCATTGTACCATTGGTAGGTTGTGTACGTTCCGGATACGGTTAGCACTGCTCCTGTTCTGGTAACAACCGGATGCGGAGTTGGGTTTACAGTTACCGTAGTTGTGGTAGTATATGCGGTTCCCATTCTATAGGCTGTTAGCGTCATAACGTAGCTGCCGGGTACCGGAAAACATACGGTATCTCTACTACCATGCGGATGAGCCAGCGTAAAACCGGGCAACGACCAAGTGATACTATCTGTAGTACCCGTAGTAGTATTTGTAAAAATCACGCAGCTATCCTGACAAGTAGGGTTGGCGCTTACGGTAAATGACGGAACCGGGATGGTAGGTGATGCGCTCAGCGATACGCTGTCTACAGCGAAAGATGGGTCAGTACCCACGCCGTCATCATCATTTACCCACCTGAAACCAATTTTAACATTGGCGTTGTTATCCGCACTCGACGGCAAGGCAACGGTGTAACTTTGCCACAAGCCCTGTCCACCGGGACAAATAGGCGGCGTTTTGGCCGGATTACCCAACAAGCTCCAAGACACGCCGTTGTCTGGCGAATACCATACAGTAGCGTCGTCGGTTGTCAATTGACCATCTTCTATATAGTAAAACTTCATGTTTATACCATATTTCCCGGTGCAGTTAATTGTCGGCGATTCGGCTCTGCGATCTGTATTTACACAATAAAAGCCAAAACCACATAAACCACCCGCATCGTAGGTAGCGCCCATGTCGCCCATGCTTAAATCGCTGGAGCCGATATGCAATGTAGCCCCCAAACCAAGCCCCGTAAGGCAGGTAGTACCGCACGCTCCGGTTATGTGGCCGGCTTCAGCGCAACTCACATACCATAGATTGGGCTGGTCGCCCTCAGATCCGGTTAACGACATGGTCCAGCGACCATTGGGGCCGGAATATGCGGTTACATACATACCCGACATACTGCCGCTTTCAAAATTTTCAGTCCAAAACACCTGAGCGTTTGCAGCAAAACCACCCAACAACAGGGAAGATAGTAGTAGTGTAAAAAGTTTCTTCATAAAGCACATTTGTCTAAAAATACGGTTTTTTTCATATTTACCAAGAACAGCACACGATTTTATGAAAAAGATTGACTATTCCACTTTGGGTTCACAGCCCGCCTACGCTAATAAAGATATAGCTCCAGCTTGTTATCCTATTTTTTCCCATCTGCATCGTCTTGATACACATGTAGTTTATGAAAAAACCGATGCGCCGCCGGAGCTATTATTACCCCGATATTTGTAATAAATGCTACGCCGCTAAAAAGCGCATAAGCCGAAGAAAATATTTTGCCAGAAAACGTCTTTATTTCCACCACAGGCCCCATGCCGCTCAAAATCATAGAGGCATTGTGCAATGAATCTATCCAACTTATGTTGGCGGTATAGTGATACCCTACAACCCCCATAAGCAAACAAACGCCAAGCAAAACAGTAGCAACGGTGAGATTTCGCAATAGCCTGACTAAAAATACCGAATGAGCGGCAAGCGGTTGGTATTTATTTTCGTACATAATTTCTTTTAATATCCACTTATTCTACTGAAAATAGCGCAGCCGGCACAGGAACACTAAACCGCTACCCGCTGTAAGATAGCCGTAACGCGCGGCGTCATCAGCTTTATACTGTGTAGCACATGCAAGGGTATTTCTAAAAAACCACCCGGACCAAGACGCACTACATTTTCGCCAATGTTGCATTCACACATTCCACTTAATATTAACAGACGCTCACATTCGTCTACATGCACTTCTCCCGGCACATCGGCATCTGCAACAACCAGATATTGCTGCACACCGTTATCATTGCGCAATTCGTGAAATATGGGTTCTGTATTATCGTCGCCCGGAAGCAAAGGCGCCATCGCTTCGATCCATTTTGTATGATCGGAATACCTGTCTATAAGCGGCAAATGATTCAGCGATATATTCTGCTCCTTGGTTTTATTATTTATAGCTTGCCATATATGCTCTTCAAGCCCGGCAGGCGGAACTGATGCGTGAGCGGATGTATAACCCATCAGCGCTTTTTGCATATCGCCCAGCGCTAACTGCAATTCCGGATGTTCAGCGCAAGTAGTCAGCAAAACGACCTCCTCCTGCGGCGACAACAGACCGAGACAATATTCCTCCAGTATCCCGCTTTGTATGTATGCCTGAATGTCCACTAATAAAGAATTATATTGCAATTGCCAAGTATCGACTATTCGATAATCTGGCGTGTAAATTTACTCTATAAAACGCATTTTCAGGTAAAATAAATACTTAACTGTTAATTGGGCGCCCCACCCATACTATTTACTACACAATTGCGCCTGATACAGAACATGGCGCATAAATGAAATTATTGTTTATTTTACCCTTCCTTAGTCGATTATGAAAAGCATACTGTACAAATTATTTTTTGGCAAACCAGAATACAACCGTCCCGAAAAGGTATCGGCTTACCGGCTGCTGAGAATAAATCTGGCTAGCATCTGGAACAACGACAAACACCACGACATAGGATTTGAGAAAATACTGAGGCTAATACTTGTGGGTATTCAGATAATTTTTCTGGGCATACACGTACGCAACTTCTTTGGTAAGTTTGGCACAATAAAGCGCAATGTTGCCGTAGAGTTTTTTGTGCTGTTCAAAACTACGCTGCCCATAGTGTTTATGTTTACCGGCTTGTATCAATACAAAATAGCCGTTATTATCTCCATCTATTTCCTCACCGAAACCATCTGCTATGTAGCGTCGCTCATCTTTGCATCAGATATTTTTGTGAAGCCCAGATCGTACCGCCGCAACATTCTCATGCTTTTTTTAAACTACATGGAAATATCTTTCTGCTTTACAGTTGTATATGCAGGCTTGCACTTACTTGGCGACAAAAAACTACCTGTGCTCGACTATATCTACTTCAGCATCGTAACATCTACCACCATTGGCTATGGCGACTTACACCCAATATTGCCATTGGGCAAGGTGGTTGTTTGTATTCAGGCTATAGTGGTAGTAGCGTTTATTGTGCTATTCCTTAATTTCTTTGGATCGAAGGTAGAAACCATGCACTACGACGAAGAGTAGAAAAGGCACTTATGCCTTTTTCCGAAACAACAGCCTGAATGGTTTTGCTACATAATATAGCGGATACAGCCCTTTGGAAAGAGGCATAGCCTCCATATCGCGCACATTTGGGGTAATGCCTGTATACAAATACTCGGCAACCAAGCGCACTTTATCAGCGGTTGAATCTCTGAGATTTAGTTGTTGCTTCAAATTACTTAAAGCAAGTTTAGGTTTTGGAAGCGACGGAAACACTAAAATGTTATCTATTATTTGTTTTTGCAGCGGCGCGCCGGTTGCGAATGGCGGCGGTATGGGAATACCAAACAAAAGATGGTTTAGCTCAAAGCCCACCTGGGTAGTACGCCTTATTTTATATTTTACCGTTGCCGCATACAGCGCCGGCCAGTCTATATCGCTCCCCAATTTATGCACAAACAACGCTATATCAATACCATGCCGCAATACCCTCCAAACATCATTCACACCATGGTGCACAAGCAACACAAGCAGGTGATTTTGCTGCGATAAAGCCACCGCTTCGCCGCCGGGCAATTGCACTTTTTGCAAATCGCTCAATACTTGGTCGTTGCCCAGCGGTATGTTCATCATGTGGTTGGTGGCTGCCCAATGCAACTCAATCTTTATTGGGCCAGAGGGGGTCTCCTTCCGATACAACAACTCATGACTTGTTTTCAGAAATTGCCGTTCAAAATCGGGATTATAGTATTTTGACGTAAACCCAAGTTGAATAAGCGCTGCATGTGCTTTAGAAAAATCTTCCGGGCGCAACAAAAAATCTATATCGGCTGTTTCTCTGGTTATGTAGTCGCCAAAGAGCATATGCGACAGTAAAACACCTTTGTAGGGCACAGCCAGCGCTCCCGCCAATTTCATTGCCTTGTATGCCGCAGTTAGCTCAGAGAGCTTTTGCAAATTGCCTGCTGCTATACTCCGGCAATAGCCGCGCAAGGCAATCATAAAGTCGGCGTTTACGTTGCCCGGTCTTACAGACAGCGTCTTGTACACAAACGGATGAATCTGATGCGCAGTAATAATGCGCTCCAAAAAAGCCCAGTCTACCGAATTATGTTCTAAATAGTCGTCTATTTCTTCCGGTTGTGCACTACCAAAATACACCCTGCACACAAGAACGATCAAGGCCATTTCGGGGGTATATCGCTGTTTTATCTCCCTTATGTCTATCATATCATTTGCTTGTCGTAAATGTTGGCAAAAGCGCCTCGCGACTCCATAAGTTGCGCAAAAGATCCACTCTCTGCTACCCTGCCCTTTTCCATAACATATATGTTATCGGCCAGTTTAAGGTTGTACAAACGATGCGTGATAAGAATGATGATTCTGTCGCCTATTTCGTTTCTAAGATGTTGAAAAACGGCATGTTCGGCAATAGGATCCATTGCGCTGGTAGGCTCGTCAAGTATCACTACCTTACTGTTCTTATAAAACACTCTCGCCAAAGCTATTTTTTGCCACTGCCCACCGCTTAGCTGCTCGCCATTCTTAAAGGTGCGACCAAGGTTTGTTTTGTACCCCTGCGGAAACGATTGTATTTTGCTGTATATATCAGCCTTTTGTGTAGCATAATCCAGTCGCGGTATGTTTGGCTCACCTTGCCCTAACACAATATTATCTTCAATAGACAAGTAATACTTACCAAAATCCTGAAAAACAGCGGTAATACTTTGCCTTAGGGCTGTCGTTTCTATCTGCTGTATGGGCGTATCGTCCATTTTTATGGTGTCGGGCGCGCACTCATAAAGCTTGCACAGCAACTTAACCAATGTAGACTTACCGGAGCCGTTTTCACCCACAATTGCCGTTATCTGTCCCGGCTTAAATTGCATAGTAACGTTATCGAGCACGCTAAAATTTGTATTGGGATAGGTAAAATTCAGCTTATCAACGAATATACCCTTGGTAAGCGCAGGCATGGGGCTGGGCTGGGCAGGTTGGGTCGCTGCACTGGGGGCTGCGAGGTATTGCGTTATTTGCCGGAGGTATAACTGATGCTGAAACAAACTGATACCCGACTGAAAGAACCCGGCAAGCGCCGCCTGCAGACGCTGAAAAACCTGAAAATAAACCACCAGTCCGCCGGCTGATATAGCCCCCGAAACAGCGCTAAAAATAAGTATACAATAAATAACCGTAGTGATGAGGATTTCGAAAAACTGTATAAATGTGTTCTGCTTCAGAAATTTGGAATGCAGGCTTTGCTTTCGGTCGAAAATAAACAACCGGTACTCCCTGAAGCGCTTAATGAAGCTATCGCCGAAATTATATATACGCGCCTCTTTGGCAAAAATATCGGAAGTGAGATAGTGAAAAATATCGGTCGACTTGCGCTGCACCGGCAAACATTCCTTATCGAGCTGAAACTGCTGATACCCTTGAAGCAACTTACTTATGGCCAGAGGAACACCCAAAATAATGACAAGCACCACCGTCGACCAATGCGCTAATACCATAAAACCCGAAAACAATATTATCGTGGTAAGGCTTTGCACTAAACCTTGGCAGGCAGCAATTATTAGCGCAGGCTTATGCAGCGATTGCTGCTGCGCCATGTGCAACTCATCGTAAAAAGAAGGATTTTCATAATATTCCAGATCAAGGTCTACAGCTTTTTTTAAGACCTGCTCCGTTATTTTATCAGATATGAGCTGCTGTTGCACAGACAACTGGTATGCCGACACCTGATTGACGACCACATTTATCATCTGTAGTAAGGCAAGCGATGCAAGCGGATAAACTGCATCGTGCCAGTTGTTGCCAGACTTAATTACAAGATCAATTAGTTTTTTAAGTGCAAGGAGCGAAAATAACGGCACAACCGACTGCAACACAAATAGCCCTAAATTGATAATGGTCAGTTTTTTGCCGGAATTCCATATCAGCAAAAAGCCGCTACCACTATCTGCAAAAAAATTGCGGACCCTTTGCTTTTTATTATAAATTCCCTGCAACATAAATACCTTTGCAAGATAAGGCTAAACCTATTATGCTGTGCGCGCCCAGCGCCGGTTAATTGAATAGGTTGATACCCGGCAGATTGCGCGACTTACCGAGCGCTCCAGTTTAAGGGTCACTGCGATAAAACAACTATTATTCATGAGCGCTATTTTCGGGAAATGCAACTGGAACAACAAACCGATAGATGACAACGAAGTGGTTGCAGCGCTGCAGGTGTTAAACCATTGGAATGCTGATAAATCTGGAATGACCATTGACGGCAATGTAGCGCTGGGTAGCTTGCTGCTTTGGAACACACCTGAGTCGAAAGACGAAAAACTACCTTTCAGAAACCCCGAAACAGGCTCTGTAATAACCGCCGACGCAAGAATTGATAATAGGACAGAAATACTACAAAAACTGGGACGCAACGACCCGGATGGCAGGACGCTACCCGACAGCCAATTAATACTACTCCTCTACAATACCTAAGGCGCTAACAGTGATCATCACCTGATTGGCGATATTGCATTCGCTATCTGGGATCCCCGCGAGGGTAGATTGTTTTGCGCCCGCGACCATATGGGCGTGAAACCATTCTTTTATTATCTCGATGGTTCTTTTTTTGCTTTTGCCAGCGAAAAGAAAGGGTTGCTTTGCCTGCCGGGCTTGGATAAAACCATAGATCTGCCGTTTTTATATAATCAAGCGTTTCAGCCTGTTGTGCAGGGCGCAGAAACAACCCTCTACAAACATATCAGACGCTTAGAACCCGCTCATACGCTTACATTCTATGTTCGCGATGGCAGGCTGAAACTAGATCAATATTGGTCGCTGGATGCAGACACAGAGCTAAAGCTGCCAAACAAAAATGACTACTACGAAGGCTTGCGCCACCATCTGGAAATTGCTGTACAATGCAGGTTGCGCAGCGCCTATCCCGTGGGGGCCGAATTGAGCGGAGGGCTCGACTCATCGGCCATTACGGGTATTGCAAGCGCACTTTTGCGACCAGAAGGCAAAAACATTATCACTTTCAGCAATGTAGAAGACCCTGCCGATATTGAAAAAGCAAACATACCCGGCCAAAGCGAAAGAGAATTTGCAGAGGCTGTAATTCGTTATAACAACATCGCAGATTATGAATATGTAATAAGAGATATCTGGAAAGATACCCTGGAGGAAGTAGACCACTCGCTCAACCAAAACGATGGTCTGGAAATGTGGACCT
>CAZLPE010000145.1:0-8752 GCA_964561325.1 uncultured Flavipsychrobacter sp. | reverse complement strand
GTGTCGGTATAGTGTATCTTTTTCTCGTTTTTTAGCCATTCGCAAAACTTATCGGGCCCCAGCTTGGTGAGCAGATCTTTTGTGCCTTCGGGATAAATGTTGCTCTTTGCAGGTACAGGCGGAACCACCGGTTTTTCAAAAACTTTGTTCTCCGCTATTTTGCGATCGGCCGGTTTCACATCAGGATTACCATTTACACTCACTTCTGCAAGGAAATTAAGCATACGTGTGCCCCTGTCTTGCCGCATGGTGTAGGTAAACAGTTCAGGGTGTTCCTGTATGAAGTTTACGGTGGCTGCGCCCGAAATAAAGTCTTCGTGCGTGATCAGGTTTTCTAAAAACTGAATATTATTCTTCACACCGCGTATACGGAATTCGCGCAATGCACGGTGCATTTTCAGTGTGGCATCGCGTAGTGTGTTGCCCGATGTGCTCACCTTCACCAGCATAGAGTCGAAAAACGGACTGATCTTCATGCCCGGGTAGGTGCTGCCCTCATCGAGGCGTACGCCAAAACCAGTGGCGTTGCGATAGGTAACCAGTGTGCCGTAGTCGGGTTTGAAGTTATTTACCGGGTCTTCGGTAGTAATACGGCACTGCATAGCAAAACCGTTTCTCGGGATAGCAGCCTGATTACCCAAGCCAATTTCTGATGCTGAAAGCGGAAAGCCCGACGCTATATAGATTTGCGTTTTAATAAGGTCTACCCCCGTAATCATTTCGGTAACCGTATGCTCTACCTGAATACGCGGATTTACTTCTATAAAATAGATTTGTTCGTTATGATCTACTAAAAACTCAACTGTACCCAGATTATTATATTTTACAGCCGATGCTATACCCACTGCATAACCATACAGCTTGTTAAGTGTGTCGGGAGCCAGGCCCATAGACGGCGCTACCTCTACAACCTTTTGAAACCTGCGTTGCACAGAGCAGTCGCGCTCGTAAAGATGCACGATATTGCCATGTTGGTCGGCGGCTATTTGTACTTCTATATGCTTTGGCGCCTCCACAAATTTCTCTAAAAACACGGTGTCATCGCCAAAAGCATTCTTGGCCTCATTCCGCGCTTCAGGAAACGATTTTCGGAGGTCGTCGGCCGATCGTACTACACGCATACCGCGTCCGCCGCCGCCGGAAGCGGCCTTAAGCATCAGCGGGTAGCCTATACGGTCTGCTTCGGTAAGGGCAATGTCAATATCAGTCAGCGGCGCAATGTTACTTTCTATGATAGGTATTCCTGCTTTTATCGCTACTTCTTTAGCGGTCACTTTGTCGCCAAGCGCGGCCATGGCATCAGGGCTCGGGCCAATAAAAATAATGTTGTTTTCAGCGCAGCGGCGTGCAAATTCAGCGTTCTCAGACAAAAAGCCGTAGCCGGGATGTATGGCATTTGCGCCACAATCGAGCGCTATTTCAATAATAGCATCAATATTCAGGTAGGGTTTTAGTGGTTCATTGTCTTCGCCTACCTGATATGCTTCATCTGCTTTGTAGCGATGCAATGAATATCGGTCTTCGTAGGTGTATATGGCAACTGTAGGTATATGTAATTCAGTGGCGGCGCGAGAAATACGGATCGAGATCTCTCCCCTATTGGCAATAAGCAGTTTTTTAATGGTCATGGAGTTCTTTGCAGTATTGTGTGTGGTTATACAATACGCAAATATAATCAGCTAAAAACAACAATAGTAGTTGTAAAGTACCTACTTTAGGCATATGCAGACGTCAAAAATCGCTATTGCTATTTGTCGTACTGATGCAGGTCGTATTTTTCTATCAGGTTTATCAGCAACTCAGGATATTTAGGGTTAGTGGCATAACCTGCCTTTTTTAGCCCTTTAGCCCACCCTTTATAGTCTTTCGATTTTAGCTCGTAAAGAAACTCATAGCGTTTGTAGTGCAAAAAAGCAGCATGATCTTCGTAAGAAGCTTCAACATTGGGGTATCTGCGAAAACAGGAGTTACCTTCAGATGCATAATGGTAATAGGTTTTGCCCTTCCAATCTTTGGTGCACTTAATGCCAAAATGATTGTTGGCGTTGCGGGCCAGCTCGCTGTTGCCGTTTGCCGACTCCAGTATACCTTGCGCCAGTGTTATACTGGCGGGTATGCCGTGGCTTTTCATTTGTTTTACCGCAGCTTTGTGATACATATTTATGTAGTCAGCTGTTGTGTATTTGTCGCCACTACGCTTATCGCCGCCCTTATCGCCATGCGCTTCGCGTTCTTTTGCAGCCCGGCGCAGCGCCTTACGGTGCGTGTGACAAGATGTGAACAACACCGAAAACAATACACCAACAATAAATAAGACACAGAATCGCATAAAGCAAATATAAGAGAATAGACAATGCAAATTACCACAGCGCTAACGTGGATTGTACAAGGTGGTATTCTTGAGAAAATTATTTTTTACATATAAACCCTGCTAAAGTTTTGATATTATCTTTGGGCAAACAGCTATTTTTATGAAACTGAAAACTATCCTTATTGCTTTATTGGCCGCAGTTAGTCTTGCATCTTGCAATCCCAAATACCGCGCCATTAATCTGCAACTGCTCAACGCTCAACCACAGGCTGCTAATAACAGATAAAGCATATTGGCCAACAACTTTATATCACCATTCCTGAATATAATGCTTGTTGGCTCCATAAATTATCTATTGGCTTATTGTAAGTATTGCCTTCAATAGATACTTTAATTTATTGCAAGTCAACAAATTATTTGCTTGCTTTTTTTGCTGCTTCTTTCAGTTTATTCATATAGTCGGGCGCAACATTGTAGCCGGCTTTTTGGGCCATTTCTACATACATAAGCGCTTTTTTTGCGTCGCCAAACGACTCGTATGCAACGCCCAAATTGTATGACGCTGATTGTTTTACATCCTTATTGTCATACTTCACTGCAATTTCCCAGTCTGCAACCGCATCTTTAGTATTGCTCAAGCTAAACTTAGCAACACCCCTGTAGAAATAATAAAAAGGATTGGAGGTGTTTATTTTCAGGAGAACTGAATATATGCCAATTGCCTCGTTAAATCGTTTTACCTGCACAAATACAAAGCTGCTATCTGCGAGTATTTTCTCGCTGCCTGTATTTTGCCTTATGGCTTTTATATATGCTTTGAACGCATTGAGCGTATCGCCTGTTTTGCTGTAGGCTATTACGCTGTCTATAAAAATATTTGTTCCGTTTGTTGCGCCCGTTTGTTGCGGCGCAGCGGGTGCGCCCGTTAATTGCGGCGATGGCGGAATGAATCCCCCCGCCTTAATGTTGTTTATTTTGGCAATGTTCTCCTCCACTTTCTTGTCGGCAGCATGTAGTGTAGTTAGCACGCCATAGTTGTCGAGCGCTTTGTCCAGTTCGCCTATAGAAAAGTAATAATTCCCCAGCCACTTGTAAGAGAGCAATGCACGGTATGGATATTTTTCAATAGCGTCTGATAGCAGGGTTTCAGAATCGTGCCATACATAGGTGCGCTCATAACACAAATAGCCGAGTACCCCAGATAATAGGAGCGCTACTGTAATAAAGGCCGACTTTAAATTTTGAAACTTTTGCGTTGCCTCGTATAGAAACCAGGCAACCATAAAAAACAAGCCTATATAGGCTACATACGAATACCTGTCGGCCATTATAGCCGCACCAACCGAAATAAACTGGAGCACAAAAACAACGTTGGCCACAAAAAAGCCGAAACCAAAGCCAACAATGCGGAAGTACTTGCGGTTGTATTTATAGGTGAGCGCCAAGGGTATTGCTACAATAGCTATAGCTATAAACGGCGCAGCATAGTATATGCCGGGCAGGTAACCTGTAATAAATCTGTATGGGTAGGGGTAAAAGGTAGACAGGAATGTAGGGTTTACAAATTTGGCCAAATACATGATGTAGCCATAGGCTGCATACATTATACGCTCGGCTATGGTAAGCACACCAAACGAAGCGACGGCGCCTGTTTTGTTTTGTGTATAAAATGCCATTGCGCCAAAAAGAAAAGCCGTAGCGAAAAACAGGATTTTTTCGGTTATGAGCTTTTTGTTCAACGTGCGCTCCAGCACAAAATCGAGGCACAATAACGACATTGGGAAAACCACTGCCATGGGTTTGGAAAGACACGAGGCTACAAACAAGGCAAATGTTACCCAATACCACTTTATTTTCCCCTCGCTAAAATAGCGCAAATAGGTAATCATACCGGCGATGTAGAAAAAAGCATACAACACATCTTTTCGTTCTGCGATCCAGCATACCGATTCAACGCGCATTGGGTGTATGCCAAACCATAATGCACAAAAAGACGCTATGAATAACTGGCCGTTTTCGCTGATTTTCAATCGTTTGCCAAGGCTTAAACTGAAAATAAAGATGAGTACAACATTGGCTATGTGAATCAATATGTTAGTAAGATAATAGCCCATTGGGTTGAGCTGCGAGAAATGATAATTTACCGCAAGCGACAGCATACACAACGGATGGTAATTGTTCTTGGTAATATCCTGAGTGAATATCACCTTAAGGTTTTCGGCGGTGAACGCTTTTATGTAGGGGTCGTTGGTCACGTAGTAATCGTCGTCCCAAAGTGTAAATTGATTTTGGAGCGTGTACCTAAAACAAATAAAAGTAAGAATAGCAATTAAGGATATTATAACGCTGCGTTTCAGTAGTAGAGAATTGTTCATATGGATTTATGATGTTCTGAGATAGCAGATATTTAGTAGCTCAGATTTTTTTGTTTTATGGCCGGTTATATATTTTGAGGTTAAAGTACGGAAAAAAAACAATTCACATCCAGTACGCTACAAATGTATTTAATGCAAGCGGCATGGCTAAAAAAAGATGCCTGCAATAGCTGATACGCTAAGTGCAGGCAAAAAATGGTAAAAAAATATAAAGCTGGTCGTATGCAGACCGCGATCTGTTAGTGTTAGTGTGAGTGCGCATGCGCATGACGCCAGCCGGCATCGTAGCGCACAAAGAAGGAAATCCACATAGAGCGCGCAAGACGCTGAATTAACGGCTGAAGCAACACGAGCAACAAGGCATTCAGACCAAGCCACCAAAACAATCTGTTGTCGTTTTGTCGAATAGACATACCTATGGTAAACCACCAGGCTACAAACGTCATAGCGCTTATTCCAACGGTGAGTGCATAGCTTACAAAGCCGGTGCCAAAATAAAAACCTGTATGCAATTCATAACGCTGTCCGCAAACCGGGCAGTGGTCAGGCATTTTCATAGTAGATTTTAGCACATAAGGGTTAGGGTTCAAAAACAGATTGCCCTCCCTACAGCGCGGGCATTTATTGGTGAAAATACTGGTAATTACACCGGGATTATCATTAGATTTTTGAGCACACATATTACAGAACAGTTTTTGAGTAAGTAACAGTAAGTAACGGGTTACCTTGGTTATTAAATGTAAAATTACGCCAAATATCTATCTGCCAATGGTACCATTAGTTGGTTTTATGGTAGTTTTCAGCCGTACTCCCGGTGTTAGTAGGCAATGTCGATCGTAAACTTGACCCTTTCGCGCTTTTGCGTAAAAATATGCCAGTTGCCATTGTAACTAATGAAGGTGGGATAAAGCTTATCTCCGGTTTGCTGTGTGCGTACCTGCATGCGCACATCAAAATCGTAAACAAGGGTATGGTAAGAAAGCGCATAATTGCGCGCAACAATACTATAGTCGTTTTTACGAAACCATGTGGTTAGCTCGTTGTAGATAACCTTAGATTCATACCCGGGTTTGGGTTGTACTTTAAATTCATAACATGGCTGACCTTGGTAATCGGCCACCGACACCGAAAAATTGTATTTGGCTGCTTCGTCTTCATCAAATATCGACTGCCTGCCTGCCATAAACGGGATTCCTTTTATTCGCGAGCCCGGATTGAAAATCAGGAGCTTTAGCTCATACTTGCGTTTTTCTATTTGTCCGGGCGGCGCCTCATCAAGCGCTCCGGCTACAACATCATTTTCGTTGCATATGGGCGTTGGCGCAAAAAATAACGATGCAAACAGCTCTGCTGTGTAATAGTTGTAACCGCCATTGCGCTTATAAAAGTCGCCTGTAGTGCGCTCATTGAGTACAACCGTAGATCTGCAACCGTTTGTTACTACTTGCCGCGTGGCGCTTTGTAAAGATGCAGCTACAGCGCCATGTTTATCAAACACACTGATGTTGTTTTTGGCTGTATATTGTTTGAAGTGCATAGAGCGAAACGATTTATAAAACGTTGTATCGGTCTGCACTCTGTGTATAAACTTTTGTATATCAAAACCGCTGCGCACAACAAAGGAGTCGAGCTGTACAGGTAGTCGAAATATGCTTGCGCTGTCTGGCGTTTGGGCAAATACCGGTGCGCCAACTGAGCAACACCACAGCGTGACCGCTACCGATATACACTTTCGCATGGCGCTATAAGTTTTGCCTACGTTCTTGCAGAATACAGCGCCTCTGCGCGCACCATATCCTCAGGCGTAGTAACCTTTATATTGTCGAGCATACCCATAACAAGGTTTACCTTGGCTCCGTATGCTTCTACTACGGTTGCTTCATCGGTAAATGACTCGTTGTATTCCTGATTGAATGCCGGAAGAATAATATCTGTAAGAAATGTTTGCGGTGTTTGTATAATGCGCAACTTGTCTCTGTCTATTGGCTGAGATCCATCGGCGGTAATGATGCGCATGCTTTCATTAACGGGTATTGCCGGCACTGCGCTGCCCTTTTCTATAGCGCCCCTGTAGCACCTGTGTATCAGCTCTGTAGATATTAACGGACGAACGCCGTCGTGCACAAAAACAACGCCTGTTCCGTTTATTTCTTTCAGTCCGTTTTGTACGCTGTGATATCTTGTCTCTCCACCGGCTACCACTGTTACGTCCAGATCGCTAAGGTATGATCTCAGCACCGTTTGCGCGCTGCTCAGCAGGTCTGGCGGCGCAACCAAAATTAGCTTTATACCGGGGTAGGCATTTTGAAATGCCTGTAGTGCACAACACAAAAGTGGTTTTCCCAAAAACGGGAGAAATTGTTTTGGCACAGAAGCGCCCATACGAACGCCTTTTCCTCCGGCTACAACTACTGCGTATTTTTTGATATCAGTCATTCTAAATGATGAGCAACATTATACAATGTTCAGGTCGAAAGTACTCAATATTCATGACAGACAATAAAATTAAAGCTAATTAACAAATTACTGACAATTAAGCGGTGAAAATGGTCTCTTACTACGCACTTTTAGCTAAGTATCCGGCATAGATATGGGTAATACCATCCATAGAACGTAGGCTTTAATATTTTTTTTCGATAGTCGCTACACTCTCTCGATTCTTAACAATATGGTAATATAAAGTTGATAATTCGGTAACGTTGAGGTTACAATGAATTACGACATGCCATTATACCTTTGCTGCATCATTAATAAATTATGAAGAAATTATTAACACTTCTTGCTTTAATGGCGCCGGCAGCGCTAATGGCGCAAACCGATACCACCAAAAAGGAAACGCCAAAACCATCGCACTGGTACGACCATATCTCTATGAGGGGATACATGCAGGTGCGCTACAACCGACTTCTCGAAACTAACCCGAAACTCAAAAATGAGCAGGGCGATAAGTCGATAGGTGAAAACAACGGTTTTTTTATCAGGCGTATGCGACTCATTTTCTTTGGCCAGATCCATGAGCGCATATACTTTTACATACAGCCCGATTTTGGTAGCGCGGTAAGCAGCACATCGCTCAACTTCGGACAACTGAGAGATGCCTACATAGATGTGGGTTTTGATAAGAAAAACGAATTCAGAGTAAGGCTCGGACAGAGTAAGGTGCCTTATGGTTTCGAAAATATGCAATCGAGCCAGAACCGTATGCCTATGGATCGTACCGACGCTATAAACAGCGCATTGCCAAACGAACGCGATATGGGCGCATTCTTTTATTGGGCTCCCGACAAAATCCGTAAGCGTTTCTCGCACCTGGTAAGCAGCGGACTGAAAGGTAGCGGCGACTATGGCGTAGCAGCCTTGGGCGTGTTTAACGGACAAACGATGAACAAGCCTGAGCTAAACAACGAACTGCACATCGTTGGCCGACTCACCTACCCTTTCCAGATTGGTAAAAAACAAATTATTGAGCCTTCTGTACAAGCATATACTGGCAACTTTGTAATACCCAAGGATCAACTGTCGGCAGGTACAAAAGTAAAGTCAGACCGTAGCTTCCTCGATCAGCGCGCAGCATTTGGGTTTACGCTTTATCCGCAGCCATTGGGCATACAGGTGGAGTATAACATAGGCAAGGGACCTGAGTTTAATCCACAAACAGACTCTATAGAGAGCAAAAACATAACAGGCGGCTATGCAATGATCAGTTACAACCTGAAGTATAAAAATCAGAGTTTCTTTCCATTTGTTAGAGCGCAATATTACAGCGGCGGCAAAAAACAAGAACTCGACGCACGCAGCTATAGGGTTACAGAGTATGAAGCAGGTATAGAGTGGCAGCCAATAAAATATTTTGAGCTAACTGCTATGTATACGGTATCCGACAGAAGATTTGAAGATTTTGCTGCGCAAAACAATCAGCAAAAAGGAAATCTGTTACGCTTACAGGCACAGTTGAATTTTTAGCAATCAGACATTATTTTTGCGCTCCCCTACGGGATGTAGCGCAGCCCGGTAGCGCGCTTCGTTCGGGACGAAGAGGCCGCTGGTTCGAATCCAGTCATCCCGA
>CAZLPE010000144.1:0-8912 GCA_964561325.1 uncultured Flavipsychrobacter sp. | reverse complement strand
GTTGCTGATATCTTTAGTGTATAGTATTCCAAATCAACAACTTGCAGACTGGCAAACGCTTAATGATCTTGGTGAATTGGGCTGCCATGGTAGGTGTATTTAGCGATTTAAGGTATTTCAAATCTAAGCGCTTATATCCAAAAACCAAACTTAACTTTAGGAAATATATAAAATCGCTTACTATTCGTTACAAACAACTTTCAATAAACTTACAAGCCACACATTTACAACTCGTTACACAATAAAATTCCAACAACCCATCAACACCATACCATATGTTTGCTGCCTCCTTTAGAATTTAATGCTACTGCTACAAATATTACCATTTTCAACTTGCATTAAATTTATAGTCAGATACTCGCTTCCCTTGTCTCGCTCAGGCGCTGTATTCAAGTTCTACTTGCTGCTTGCTGCGCCAACTACTACCCCAAAAATAGATCTTCGCCGGGCTGCTTACAGACAAAAATTTACATACACTCACTAAAATAAATAAAGTCGTGATTTTATGGTCTAAAATCACGACTTTATTCAGCATATTACGCCACGCCCAACAGTTAGGGCAATCATTGTATAGATTATACTACATTACTTCTTCAACAAAAACAATACCGTGCCGCTCCAACTCTGTCAGCACCGGCCTATACACTACAGGCATATTGGGCATTAGCACGCCGGTGGGAGGTGTTATTTTACCATTCAGTACAAGTTTTGCGAGTATGGCCATTGGCAAACCTACAGTCTTGGCCATAGCAGAATATTCTCTGTTCTCGCCCTTTATCACCATAGCGCTGCGCAAGGTTACCTGCTTGTCTTTGTGCAGATATTCAAATTCGTGCTGCATTACTACCATGTCTTTATCTTCCGGAGCCATTTGCCATTTGTCGAGCAATAAGGTCAGCAAAACATCGGCCGATGAATGCTTACCGGCAGGTAGCGCAATCTCGTCAAAAATGCCCAGCCATTGCAGCATACCAATCACTTTGCTATCCGCACTTACTTTAAGGCGCTTGGCAATGTGCGCCGCCAGCGTGCCAGCCCCATCAAAACCAGTCTTTGCGCCCAACCACGACGCATAGGTACTTCCGGTGGTCTCGGTTATATCTTCCTGATTGGTAAGACCTAAATCTATTAGCGCCTGCCAGCCCACACAAAAATCCGGGTAGCGGAGCGTGGCTCTTAAAAAGGTATTGATATCTGGAGCGTCATACAAATCAAGGTATCTGAGCGAATCGCGATTAGGATAATATGCCAATGCGCCAACGCCTGCTACATCTATAGTCTTGTTGTTCAAAAACATCTCTTCGTATGGCACATCAATATGAGCGCCATTGTCCAGATATTTTGCTCCGCCAAAACCCGCCGTAATCACATTCTTAGGGTTCCAGCTAAATTTATAATGCCACGGATTATTGTCGCTCTCGGGAGCTATAAGGCCGCCGCAATACGATTTGAAACTGATAATACTGCCAGCCACCTTGTGTATACTGTGTATTATTTTGTTTGCGGTCATATGGTCTATGCCCGGGTCCAGCCCCATCTCGCACATAAACATAAGTCCGGCTTTTTTCACCTCCTCATCCATCGCCCGCATCTCTTCAGATATGTACGACGATGTTATCAGGTTTTTGCGATGCTTCAGGCAATACTTAGCCAGGTGAATGTGTAAGTGAGGCGGCATCAACGACACTACTATATCCGACCGTTGCACAAGAGGTTCGCACACTATAGCGTCTGTCACGTCTATCACAGCGGCTTCTGCAAGCGGATGTCCGTTTATTTTTTCGGTAACAGACTTTATATCACCATCGGCTACTATAACTTTCCATTTGTTTCGCGCTGCATTGGTAAGCAGATAGTGTATCAAGTAAATTGATGATTTACCGGCGCCGGCAATCAATATTGTTTGCATAAATTACAGTCCAAATACAATCTGGGACAATACCAGATCGACCCCAAAAGTAAGCCAAATACAGGTCATTAACCCGAAGGGCATTTATCTATATTTTTAACCAATAAGTAATTTAGCATATAACATGAGCATAAGCTGGCCCAAAACCGATGTAACAATAGACGAACTAAACCAACTGTCGCAAAACACCATGAGCGAAACGCTGAATATTCAGTTCACCGATATTGCCGCCGACTACCTGAAAGCTACAATGCCGGTTTGTGCAGCTACCCATCAGCCATACGGCTTGCTGCACGGCGGCGCATCGGCAGCGCTGGCCGAAACAGTAGGTAGTGTAGCCTCGTGGCTTACTATAGACTGCGACAAACAAATATGCGTAGGTATAGAAATAAACTGCAACCACGTAAGGGGTAAGAAAAACGGTATCGTTACCGCCACAGTTCGTCCGCTGCACATAGGCGCCACCACCCACGTATGGGATATCCGTATTACCGACGAAAAAGATAAACTGATCTGCATAAGCAGGCTTACAGTGGCGGTACTGAAGAAAAAACAACTCGGGTAGGCAGCCTCATTTCCTATCCCCGTTATTAAACCATAAATTTATAATCGCTTACTTAATCAAAGCTTCACTACCATGCGGCTCACCTCTTTATTTTTATTTGCTCTTTGCGCCCATTCGGCTATTGCCCAGCCTAAGCAACTTACCGATTTTGTGAACCCGCTGATAGGCACACACAAAATGGGGCATACCTTTCCGGGCGCTACCGTACCCTTTGGGGCAGTGCAGCTCAGCCCCGAGACCGACACCCTACCCTACGAGGTAAATGGCAAATACAATAAAGATGTGTATAAATACTGCGCCGGCTACCAATACACTGATAAAACCATTGTAGGTTTTGCGCACACTCATTTTAGCGGAACTGGCCACTCCGACCTTGGCGATTTTCTGATAATGCCCACCGTGGGTAAGCTGCAGCTCAACCCGGGCACGGCCGACAACCCAAAATCGGGATACAGGTCGCCATTTTCGCATAGCGAGGAGATTGCCCGCCCCGACTACTACCGGGTAAGACTGAGCAGATATAATATACTTGCCGAACTAACAGCCACCACTCGAGTGGGTGTGCACCAATATACCTTTCCAAAGTCGGATAGCGCACACATAATACTGGATGCAGTATATGGAATATATAATTACCCCGACAAAAATGTATGGACGTTTATGCGTGTAGAAAACGATACGCTCGTTACCGGATACCGCCAAACCAATGGCTGGGGCCGCACACGCACCGTATATTTTGCTATGTCGTTTTCTCGTCCGTTTAAAGATTACGGCTTTCAGAACGGCTCAAAAAAGCAAGTGTACCGCGGTTTCTGGCGAAAATTTGACGAAACCCACAATTTCCCCGAAATAGCAGGTACGCAAATAAAGGCCTGGTTCGATTTTAACACCCGCGCCGGCGACCAGATAAAGATAAAATTTGCCCTATCGCCGGTTAGTACCGCTAATGCGCTGCAAAACCTACAGGCAGAGGCGCCCGGCTGGAACTTCAAACAAATAAAACAAGCCGGCAAAGATGCCTGGGAGCGCGAGCTCAGCAAAGCAACTATAACCGCCGACGACTATACAATGCGCAATTACTATACCGCTATGTACCATTCATTTATAAACCCTACGGTATATATGGATGTAAACGGCGAGTATCGCGGGCTGGACCAGAACACCCACAAAGCCGAAGGATTTACCAACTACACCACATTTTCGCTTTGGGATACCTACCGGGCGCAACATCCGCTGCTCAATTTGCTACAGCCTACCCGCAATGCGCACATGGTAGCTTCTATGTTGGCGCACTACAACCAAAGCGCGCATAAAATGCTGCCGGTATGGAGCAATTCGGCCAACGAAAACTGGTGCATGATAGGCTACCACAGCGTTTCGGTACTGGCCGATGCTGTGGTGAAAGATATACCGGGCATAGACGCTGCAGCCGCCCTGGATGCGAGCATAGCCACCGCGCGCCACAAAACATACGATGGCCTGGGCTATTACATGACGCTTGGTTATGTGCCGGAAGATAAAAATGGCGCTTCCGTATCAAAAACCCTTGAGTATGCCTACGACGACTGGTGCATTGCCCGAATGGCGGCGAAACTAAACAGACAAGACATTTACAACGAATTCACGTTGCGTTCGCTCAACTTTCGAAATGTCTTCGATCGCTCGTCGGGGTTTATGCGCCCCCGACTTAGCAATGGCAGTTTCAAAAAACCATTTGACGAAATGAACACCGACGAACCCGGATATATAGAAGGGAATGCATGGAACTACAGCCTCTATGTGCCGCATGCGCCCGACGAGCTAATACAGCTTATGGGAGGTAAAACCAGATTTATCAATCATCTCGATTCATTATTTACCATGCAGTTGCCCGATAGCTTCTTTGCCAAAACAGAAGATATATCGCGCGACGGCATAATAGGCAACTATGTGCACGGCAATGAACCATCGCACCACATAGCCTATCTGTACAATGAGGCTGGCGCGCCGCATAAAACACAATGGCAGGTACGCAACATTATGAAAAAAATGTACCGCCCCACCCCCGACGGACTGGGCGGAAACGACGACTGCGGCCAAATGAGCGCATGGTATATTTTTAGCGCCCTTGGCTTTTACCCTGTAGCGCCCGGCTCCGACCATTACTGGCTGGGCAGTCCATCGGTAAACACAGCTACACTACGTCTGGAAAACGGCAAAACATTCACCGTTAAAACCATAAACCAGAGCGACAAAAATGTATATGTGCAGAAAGTAACGCTAAATGGTATAGAGCTTGACCGAACCTACATTCGCCACCGGGAAATTACCGATGGCGGCACACTGGTTTTTTATATGACGGATAAACATTGACCCATAACGCTCACCAACATAACCAATCACCTATTCAGACGAAGATTTCTTCTTACCTGAAAAATTCCAGGCCAAACCCAATCTTGAACGAAGATTACCGCCCGACCATGCTTTGTTGATATATGGCGACAACTCAAAAACCAATTGCAGACTTCTTGCTTTTGCAAAGGGTTTTATCCTTGTGCCCAGTTCTGCAAAATAGCCGTTCGTAAACGGCGTTTTGTTATAGGCAAAAGTGGGATCGAAGTTTACCCCTGCGCCCACATAATAATTGGCTATTTCACCACGCCTTAAATTTACCTTGGGCGATAATTCCATATTCAGGTTGGTGTATACGGTGTTGGTCTCCAGTTTACAGTCTGCCCATACTAAATACTCTGTGCTTGATGCCACAGACAGCGTAGACTGAAATGGGAAATAACTTACTGCTACTTGCGCGCTAACAGTATTAGCAAAAACAAAAAAAGGAAGTAATAATAGTATATTTTTCAAAACATTGATTTTAATGCGCAATATACAGGTTTGGGTTTATAATTACCATCATAAAGCAATGGATAATCTTCGCGATTGAAATAATAGGGTATCCAGGAATCTTTATCGCTAATACCCCATACGGTAATACCGTACTGTACCTTGGCTGGAAGTTGCCGGTAATTGGCTATGATCTTTACCATAAGCTCCGCTTGCATTTGGTATAAAGCCGCCTGGTTTTGAATTGCGCCGCCTTTCGGATTTATCGAAATATCCAGCTCTGATATATGAACCTTATAACCGGCTTTGGCCACCTCCTGCATGGCTTTTGCTATTTCGTCTGCACCCGGAAAATAAATATTTACATGTGTTTGCAGCCCAATTCCGTCTATTACAACGCCCTGTTGACGAATGCTATTGAGGAACGTAATAACTGCGCTCCGTTTCAGCGGGTTAGACTCTAAATCGAAATCGTTATAAAAAAGCTGTGCATCCGGATCAGCCTCATGGGCATACATAAATGCTCTTGCTATATAGCCGTCGCCCAATTTTTGTCGCCATATGCTGTTGCGCAATGTTCCATCGTCGTTAAACGCCTCATTTACCACATCCCAACCGGCAACCCTGCCTTTGAAATGAGCGACAATTGTTTGAATATGACTCTTGAAAATTTGCTCCCATTCAGCCGAGCTCCCTGAGTAATTTTTGATCCATTCGGGCAATTGTTCGTGCCAGATAAGTGTGTGTCCGTGCAGGCGCTTTTTATGGTTCAAACAATAGTCCGCCAGTTTATCTGCCTCATCCCAAAAAAACACACCTCGCTCAGGATGGAGGTAGAACGGCTTAAAAATATTCTCTGGTGTAATGCTATTGAAATCTTGCGCTGCAATACGGCTGTATTGGGTATCGGCATAAAGCAGATCGGGATTTATGACAACGCCAATAGGAAAGCCCGCAGAACGATACAGTCCATTTCCGGCGCTGCAAGTAGCCGAATGAGGCTTGCTACAGCCGGGCAAGCAACTTACAGATAGCAATAAAACCAAAACAAAAAAACAACTGCTCAAAACTAAACGCCTGTGCATAAACTCAACTTTTGCGCCCTTCGGATATGCCAATTAAATGGAAAGTTATTGAAAAAAATCGATGGAAATAATTGCCATTTTAAAGTTTGCTGGCCAACAAATACAGCAAACAATCGCATGCGTGTATTGAAAATAATCGTACCAATTAATCGACCCGAAACACATACATAGGCGATTATTTCAAAGAAAGCAGAAGTTATTGAGCCTTTAAAAATCCGCTAAAAATCGTCGAATGCGCTAAAAAAATAACTTTATACCGCTGATAACCAGCAAATTTAAAGGCCTTAGCGCAACAAGCGCAAATACTTTAAGGGGGGTATATGATTTTACCAATCAAACGATTATATTTGCACACTTCTATTTTTTAACAATATATCTTGTTTATGACGCAACTTTTTTATCTCGTACCGGCTTTTGGTATACTTGCTTTGTTGTACACTTTCATAAAAAGCTCCTGGGTTAGTAAGCAGGAGGCGGGCAACGACCGCATGAGAGAGATTTCTAATTACATTGCCGAAGGGGCAATGGCATTTTTGAAAGCCGAATACAAAGTGCTTGGCTATTTTGTGGTTATAGCCGCTATCTTGTTGGCGGTTATGGGTCAGAGCAATCCACAATCGAGCTGGATGATTGCCATAGCATTTATTATTGGCGCTTTCTTTAGCGCATTGGCCGGTTTCATTGGTATGCGCATAGCTACTAAGGCCAACGTGCGCACAGCGCATGCTGCGCGCACCAGCCTCAGCAAGGCGTTGGCTGTGTCGTTTGGCGGCGGTAGCGTAATGGGCCTTGGCGTTGCTGGTCTGGCGGTGCTTGGTCTTGGCGGTCTTTTCATAGTATTGAAAATGATATTTGCCCCAAACAGCGCAGTAGATAGCGCAGAAATGGAGCGTACTATAGAAGTGCTTACCGGCTTTTCGTTGGGCGCAGAGAGTATTGCATTGTTTGCACGCGTAGGCGGAGGTATCTATACAAAGGCTGCCGACGTAGGCGCAGACCTTGTAGGTAAGGTGGAAGCCGGTATACCGGAAGATGACCCAAGAAACCCTGCAACAATTGCCGACAACGTAGGCGACAACGTAGGCGATGTGGCCGGTATGGGCGCCGATCTGTTTGGCTCTTATGTAGCAACTGTATTGGCAACTATGGTACTTGGTCGTGAAACAAGTTCAGCCGATCAGTTTAGCGGCTTTGCGCCAATACTATTGCCAATGCTTATAGCTGGCGTAGGTATAGTATTATCTATTGTTGGCACCTTGTTTGTTCGCGTAAGCGATGCTGAAGGTACAGGCACAACTGCCGTTCAGAAAGCGCTGAATATGGGCAACTGGGGTTCAATTGTGCTGACCGGCGTGGTTTCTTATTTCCTTGTAAATTATTTGCTTCCCGACACTATGACGCTACGCGGTATTCCATTCACAAAGAATGGCGTATTTATAGCAATTGTTGTTGGTCTTGCAGTGGGTACATTAATGAGCATCATCACAGAGTTTTACACAGCTATGGGTAAGCGCCCTGTTATGAGCATAATACGTCAGTCATCTACTGGTCACGCTACCAACATTATTGGCGGTTTGGCTATCGGTATGGAATCTACATTTTTACCAATCATCGTTCTGGCTGCGGGCATTTTTGCAGCGCACCACTTTGCGGGTCTTTATGGCGTGGCTATAGCGGCAGCAGGTATGATGGCTACTACAGCTATGCAGTTAGCTATCGATGCATTTGGCCCTATAGCAGACAACGCTGGCGGTATTGCCGAAATGAGCGAATTGCCTAAAGAAGTTCGTGAAAAAACTGATATCCTCGACGCTGTTGGTAATACTACGGCAGCTACCGGCAAGGGCTTCGCAATCGCCTCTGCTGCGCTTACTTCACTGGCGCTGTTCGCTGCCTATGTAGGCGTGGTACAGAAAAACAACTGCAACCTCGACGACGCTATCAATATCTACAGCGCGGACGTATTGGCCGGTCTGTTTATAGGCGCTATGATACCGTTCATTTTCTCATCATTGGCTATACGCGCAGTGGGCGAAGCGGCAATGAGCATGGTGGAAGAAGTTCGTCGTCAGTTCCGTACTATACCCGGCATTATGGAAGGCACAGGCAAACCAGAGTATGATAAATGCGTGGCAATATCTACACAAGCATCTATCCGCAAAATGATGTTGCCCGGCGCCATTACTATCCTTTCTCCATTGGTTATCGGTTTTGTATTGGGCCCTGAAGTTTTGGGCGGTTTCCTTGCAGGCGCTACAGTGAGCGGCGTGCTTATGGGTATGTTCCAGAACAATGCCGGCGGCGCATGGGATAACGCTAAAAAATCGTTTGAAAAAGGCGTAGAAATAAACGGACAGATATACTACAAAAAATCAGAACCACACAAAGCGTCTGTAACTGGCGATACAGTGGGCGATCCTTTTAAAGATACATCAGGTCCATCAATGAACATCCTGATTAAATTGATGTCTATTGTAGCGTTGGTTATTGCGCCAACAATTGCCAATTTACACCCAAGGGTTTCTAAATC